>DASYEA010000266.1:0-5053 GCA_036499265.1 Schlesneria sp.
ATTGCGGGTCCGGCCCGCCAGAACATTTCGAATCGGCTACCGATGTTTACAACCATTGCATCGACATCTGGAGCCGTTCGTCGCTGCTGCTGAATCAACTGTGCCTGAGTCGAGGGATCCGCTACTACCACTTCCTGCAGCCAAATCAGTATCTGCCCGGTTCAAAACCGATCGGTGCCGCAGAGGCGAAGACAGCCGTTGATGAAACCGGTCAAACCTGCATCAGTGTCCGCACCTGTTTCCCGTTGATGCAGGCTCGCGGCGCTGATTTGGTGGCGGCCGGCATCGCCTTCACGGACTTAACCCGAGTTTTCGCCGATCACCCCGAGCCGATCTACAATGACGCGTGCTGTCATGTGGTGCCTGCTGGCGATGAGATCATGGCGAAAGCAATTGCCGCTCGAATCAAGAAGTCGAGTCGCTAACGAGGCGCTACGCAGAACACACAAGCAAAGAACGACGATGCCACGAATTGCGATTGAATCACTGGACGATCCCCGAGTGCAGATGTATCGACATCTGAAGTCGAGCAACCTGCTGCGCGACGGACGGTTGTTTATTGCCGAGGGAACAAAGCTGGTTGAACGAATGCTGGCGAGCGACTATCAGACCGAATCCGTCTTGATCGCCGAGAAGCGCGAGGCGGAATGGGGACCCAAAGTTCCGCCCGAAATCCCGCTGTATGTCATCCCGCAGGAAGTCGGTGAACAACTGACAGGATTCAACTTCCATGTTGGAGTGCTGGCGTGCGGCGTTCGTCAACCCGCTCGCACGATCGATGAAGTCGTCCCGCGACAGGTCGAGCGACTCACCGTTGCCATCTGCCCAAACTGTGACAACCCCGAAAACCTGGGGACGATTATTCGGATTGGCAGCGCGTTCGGAATCGATGCGTTGCTGCTTGGTCGAAGCTGTTGCGATCCCTTCTCACGCCGCGTGCTGCGAGTCTCCATGGGAACCGCATTCCGGCTACCGATCGTCGAGTCGATCGATCTTGAGCGCGATGTGCTGCGGTTGCGTGAGGAATGGAACCTGGAATTGATTGCGACCGTGCTGGATGACAACGCCAGCTCACTGTCGAGTGCGGATCGAGGTTCGCGCGTCGGGCTGCTGTTTGGCAATGAGGCCGATGGGCTGGATCAGCAATGGCAGTCGCTTTGTCATCGACGACTAACGATTCCGATGCGTGGCGGGACCGATTCGCTGAACGTGGCCATCGCGGCCGGGATCTTTCTGCATCACTTCACTAGCTGAGGCCATGATGAGTTTTTACGGGAGGCACATTCGATGAAGCTGCGGTTGCTGACCGGCAACGATGTGCGGCAATGCCTGCAGATGCCGCGGGCAATCGACTTGATGGCCGATGCGTTCGCGGCGTTGTCGACAGGGCTGGTGAGCGTTCCACCGCGAACAAAGATCACCAGCGATGCCGGGACCATGCTGTATAAGCCCGCGTTGTCGTCGCAGTCGGGAATCTATGTCGTCAAAGCGGTGTCGGTATTTCCGGGAAACGTAGCACGACAACTTCCTGTGACCACCGGCCTGCTACTGGTCAACGATGCGTCGACCGGGTTACCGCTGGCATTGATGGACGCCGAGTACCTGACCGCGCTGCGAACAGGGGCGGCATCGGGGCTGGCTTGCCGCTTACTCGCCAATCCTGATGTCACGAAGGCGGCTCTGTTCGGGGCAGGTGGGCAGGCAGGCCAACAATTGGCAGCGATGCTGGCTACGCTGCCGTTGAAAGTCGTCTTCGTGTTCAGTCGCACTACCGAATCCGCGGAACGTTTTTGTCGCGAACAAGCCGCGAACGCGGGCCACTGCCGGCTGATCCCAAACCCTGATCGAAGCGAATTGAAAAGTTGCGGGGTGATCTGTACCGCCACAACCAGTCAGACTCCCGTCTTCAGTGATGACGAACTTGGTCCAGGCGTTCACATCAACGGGGTCGGTTCGTTTGCGCCGACGATGGCTGAAGTCCCGGCAGCGACGGTCTGTCGAGCGACCGTGGTTGTCGATCAGCGAGAAGCGTGCCTCGCCGAAGCAGGAGACTTACGGCAACCGATCGAACAGCGACTGCTGCCCGCGGACTTTCATCCCGCCGAACTGGGCGAGGTCGTCTTGGGGACTTCAGCCGGTCGGCCGTCGCCGGATGGGGTGATATTTTTCAAGTCAGTCGGCAACGCCGTTCAAGATCTTTACTGTGCGACAGAGATCTTGCGGCACGCTGAGCAAGAGGAGGTCGGAACGTTGATTGTTCTCTAAGGATCGCTTCACGGCGGGGAGCTATGCGCCGCACCCGGTTGGGCATGAGGCTGCGGCCATGCCGACGGTTGGGCAGGACTATCCACCGGCCTGCCATCGGGACCGCACAATGAATCGCTGTATCTACGCGGCGTGGCAAAGGACAAGCGTCGATTTCCCCGAGCCTGAGGGCTCCAACGAGATGGACATTGCGATAGAATGGAAACTGTTAAGCTTAAGAAATGAGCCGAGATGTTGGGTCTTGCGATGACTGACGAACTACCACTGATCCTGCTGCCGGGACTGGGTGCCGACGCGAGAATGTTTTCGTCACTACGCAGCCGTTTGCCACAACTGGTCACGCCCGCCTGGATCGAACCCGTGCGCGGCGAATCAATCGCGCAGTATGCTCGTCGATATGCTCCCACAATCGATCCCGGTCGCCCCTGTTTCATCGGTGGAGCTTCATTCGGAGGCGTCCTGGCTCAGGAACTGGCGGCCATACTTCCCAGCGTACGCGCCTGCTTCGTGATCGGCAGTGCCAGGTTCGCCGATGTCCGACCATGGCGCATTCGCATCCTGCGACCGATCACTCCGTTCATCGGCATCCTGCCTCGAGTCTCTCCGTTGCTCGTCACGCTGCTCGGGAGTTGGCTGCGTCCGCCAACTCGTGGCGTGATGGCTCAATTGGGCGACGCCGACAGACGATTCCTGCGCTGGGCCGCGCAAGCAATCTTGACGTGGAAGCCGTCTCCAGAGATCGCGAACGTTCGCGTTTGCCAGATCCACGGCGATCGCGACCGCGTCTTTCCGATCTACCGGGCCGATCCCGATTGCGTCGTCCCCGGTGCCGGCCACCTGATCTCCATTACCCATCCCAAGCAAGTCGTCCAGTACCTGTCGACCAAGATGACCGAGATCCAGCAGGAAGAACGGCTGTCACTTCCCGTTGCCGAAAATTGACCTGCGGCTTCCTCCTGCTATTGTTTTCAAACCCTCAAAATCGAGATGCCAACTTGACTGTTTCCATTCCCGTCAGCGAGTTCACATGCGACAATCGTTGCGGTAAGCCGAGGGCCGAAAATGGAGTTTGACTGATGCTGAGCTTCGCAAATAATCACAAAGCAATCGCCGCAGCCATGTTGCTGTTGGCCGGAATCACGATGGCGGGCTGTAGTAATTCAAATCGACCAGCGATCACAGAGCCCGTTCAGGTGAAAGCCGCCGAGACGACTTCGGCGAAAGGAGACACTGAAGAAATGACTGCTGCCAACGAATCGCCCGCTCCGACGGAATACAACAAACTGACCCCCGATGAAGAACGAATCATCGTGCGGAAGGGGACGGAACGTCCGTTCGTGGGTGAATATACAGATCTGCACGATGCCGGCACATTTGTCTGCCGTCGATGCAATGCTCCGCTCTACAGCTCGACGCAGAAGTTCGAAAGCCATTGCGGCTGGCCCAGCTTCGATGATGAACTCCCTGGTGCCGTTCGGAAAGATCTGGATATCGACGGGATGCGGACCGAGATCCTCTGCGAGAACTGTGGCGGACATCTGGGCCACGTCTTCGCCGGTGAAGGCTTTACCAAGAAGAACATTCGACACTGCGTGAATTCGCTGTCGATGAAGTTCTACGCAGAAGGAAAGCCGTTGCCTCCGGTGGTGAAGAAGGCGGAATGACGGCTCCGGATCAACCTGCACAGCAGAAGCCCGAATCACAGCCTGTTGGACCTCGACGCTGGGGCATCCTTGAGTTCTGTACGCTGGGCTTACTGCTGGCGACGGTCGCGGGATCGTTGGGTGCGTGGTATTGGTTGCTGGATTTGTGCAGCCATTTCCGCTGTTACTACTTCGGATTCGCGGTGCTCTGCCTGATTGGCGTCTGGCGGCGCAAGCAGTCGAACTGGAAGTGGTGCCTGGCTTTCGTCTTGATCTGGAATGGCGGCCTGATCGCCCCTTATCTTCCGACTTCGACTTCCGAGACTACTGGCCAGGTCACGCCGATCTCGATCGTCTCGCTGAATGTCCACACCAAGAATCAGAATAAGAAAGCGGTAGTCGAATACCTGCGCAAGCAGAAGCCAGACCTGATCGTGGTGATGGAGATCGATGTTGATTGGGCTGTGGAACTCAAACAGTTAGACGATCTTTATACCCATCGACTGATGAATCCGCGCCCCGATAATTTCGGGATCGGCTTGATGTCGATGTGGCCTTTGTCGAGGCCCCGTGTCATGGACTTTGCTGACAACGATCTGCCGAGCATTGTGGCCACGATTCAGCACGACAGCAGCCCCTTGCAGATCATCGCCACTCACCCCCTGCCACCCATCGGATCATCACGGGCGGCTGAACGAGATCAGCAACTCAGTAAAGTGGCTCTCTTCGCTAAGTCGTCAACGATCCCCTGTGTCGTGGCCGGTGACTTCAATGCGACTCCCTGGTCGGCCGCGTTTCGCGAGTTCGCGTCATTAAGCGGCCTGAAAGACTCCGCTTTGGGCCGCGGCGTTCAAGCCTCGTGGAATGCACGAGCCTGGTTCATGCGGATCCCGATCGACCACGTCTTCGTACCGAAAGAGGCCATCGTCGTTCATCGAGCCATCGGCCCCGATGTCGGATCCGACCACTTCCCCGTCGAAGCCACTATCGTGATCCCTCGAGAACGCGAATGAACAGATCTTCAGGTGAGCCGCGCTGCGTCAGTACGCGGACCGACTGGCAGTCTCGTAGTCTTGGTAGGTTAAGCTTCAGCCTAGCGTGGCGTAGCCGCAACCGGAAAGAAGGTGAAAAAGCGTTGCTCCCGT
>DASYEA010000267.1:0-2397 GCA_036499265.1 Schlesneria sp.
AACGCCGCTGAGTATCGCATAATGATTGATGGCGTTGGGTGCCACTGGCGACGGCTTTGCGTTGCCAGTGTCTTGCCGATGTTTCAAAGAGCAAACGATCCGTGGTGACGCGGAATGTTGCACACGCTCGTCACCTAATCAAAGCGATTGCAACGACGCGAAGACACTGGTGGCCCAGAGCTGCCACCAGTGGCACCCAACCTGAAATCCAAAACGAGCAGGGACGTAGGTTATGCTTCAGCATAACATTTTCCGGGCGCGTGCCGCGTCGTTGACACTTCTAGAAGAGAGTGGTCATTGGCCATCTCAAGCTTCAACCTTGAAGAGTTATGCTGAAGCATAACCTACAAAAGGTACCTACTTGCGTAATCGCCAAGGCACTTCCAATCCGTGCCGATCCATGATCAGTGGATCCGAAAGCACGCGTTCCGTTGGACCATCAGCCTGGACCTTGCCAGATTCCAGCACGAGGACTCGACTGCAGAGATCGATGACAAAATCCAGATCGTGCGTCGCGACGATCAGGGTCCCCGGGAATTCTCGCAGGATATGCAACAACTGCCTCCGAGCACGAGGGTCCAGATTGCTGGTCGGTTCGTCCAGAACCAAGATCGAAGGGTCACAGGCCAAGATCCCCGCCAGGCAGACTCGTTTGCGTTCACCTGTACTCAACTCAGACGGATTGCGAGTCAGACAGTCCGCCATGCCGACTGCGGCCAGTCCCTTTTCCACACGAGTCAGCACCTCCGTACGATCCAAGCCTAAGTTCAACGGCCCGAACGCCACGTCATCTTGAACAGTCGGACAGAACAATTGGTCGTCGGGATCTTGAAACAGAAAGCCGACTTGCCGACGAATCTGCTGCAGTCGGGACCGCGTCACCGCCTGTCCTTCAATCGCGACTTGTGCCTCATCGTCTTTCGACGGAGAAGGGGAGGGGAGCAGACCATTCAAGTGCATCAGCAAAGTCGACTTGCCCGCACCACTTGGGCCCACGATCGCCACACGTTCACCGTGTGGCACGGCGCAAGTGATCTCTTCCAGTGCCAGTCGCCCATTGGGATAGCGAAACGACAGTCGGCGAAGTTCCATCGCGGGCTGATCAGAATGATCCATTCGAAGTCAAATCTCTCAATACTCTCGTTTAACCGCGTGGGCAACGCCCCGCGCGTCTTCGGCCTGATCCAATGCCAACTTCAATATTCGCTTGAATAACCACACGCGATTCTGCTCACGAAAATCACGAGGGGGTGCCAATCCAAAACAGCCAAATCGACGAATCCGTTTTCCATTCGGTCGCTTGGCCCTCAGCCCTCAGCCCTCGCCCTCAGCCAATTTTTTATCTGTCATCCAGGAACCGGATCGATCCATCCCAACCGCGAGCCAGCATCGCGCGATGTGTTCGCTCGGCCCGTTCCATCGCCCGCAGCAACAGCAGTCCGATCACCTGTGAATTGATCGACCAGACGCGCCACCACGGGCCGCCTCCAAAATCTCGAGCGGCCCGCGCATTGCGCAGTCGACGAAGTTCATCCCACAGAATGAACGTGTAGCGATACATAAATCCCAGCATCGCGATCAACGCGGGTGGGAAGTGCCAGTGCCGCAAAGTCATCAGCAAATCACGAAACGGCAGCACGTGAACCAGCCACAAGCCAGCCATGAACGACACCGTACAACGCAACCATAGCGATAGGGTCCAACTCCAGGCCGCATCGTTCGAACGTGTCATCGGCACCGACAGCCCAAACACCAGCAGCAGCGGCAGGAATAGCGCCAAGCGTCGTACAAGGTAGCGCATCGTCACGCCAGCCAAACTGAGCCCCACAAATACGAGCGCGAGCAACAACCCTTGAGCCGGCCAATGTTCGAGCGGAATCAATCCGGCCACCAGAATGATTCCCAGCGTCAGCAGCAGTTTCATTCCCGCAGGAAGGGCGTGGCAAATGGAGTGCGAACCCGCATCCGAGCCGATACCGCTAGTTCCCATGGGAACCATCCGCAACTCGAATCGGTACCACGTTCCGTCGCGTGATCCCCGCTAACACGACCGCCGCGATGAACACGACCAACGTCCCCACAATTCCGGCCAACGAAACGGGAAGCGCCGGCCACCAGACAGGTTCGGCAACGGGGATCGCGTAGTCATCCAGCACCAGAGCAGGCCGCTCCACCTCCAGCTTGTCGAACTTCAAATTCTGCGCCGCAGCATCCAGTCCATCGGGCGATTCCGACTTGAACGGAGCCACAATCGCCGCGACAGCCAAAGCCGTCATCAGGCCCGTAACCGCAAATCGTCCGATCGTACCGACCGATCCCGATGCGTTCGGAGTTGGAACAAGATCACCTCGACGAGCCAGCACGAATGACAGCACCGCCCCTGTGATCAAGGCTTCT
>DASYEA010000268.1:0-5282 GCA_036499265.1 Schlesneria sp.
CGGGATTTCCCGGGACGACCGATGTTTCCCCGCGGCTACCGGGATTGCGTTTGCCACTTTCGGAATACGAGAAGACTCGGATCCGAACTGCGGCGAAGTTATTGACGCATGCCGTGGAAGCGACCGCGCGTAGTATGACCAAGGGACGGACTGAAGCAGAAATCGCCGGGGAGGTGTCTCACCGGTTGTTCAAGCATGGAGTTCACCCGGAACGGATCCAAGTTTTGGGTGACGGGCGGGGCTCTCGGTTCCGGCGGTGGAATTTTGATGATTCGCCGGTGCAGCACTACTGTACGATCTCGGCGGTGGGGCGCTACTGCGGAATGTACGTGGGTGCGGCTCGAACCGTATCGATCGGGCATCCTCCGGATTCGTTGCTGAAGGCTTTCCAGCCCGCGGCGCTGATCGCGGCGACGGGGATCTACTTCTCACAACCCGAATGGGAACTCTTCGAAGTCTGGAATCGGGTCCATCGTCTGTATGAGAAATCGGGTGTGGAATCGGAGTGGAGACTGGCGGACCAGGCCGAGGTCGTCGAATACGAGTTTGGTGCCGTGCCGTTGATGCCGAACAGTGAATTCCGTCTGGCTGCGGGGACGCCATTGTTCTGGCATCCGTCCGTCGGGCCGGCGCTGATGGGCGACACCGTGATGGTGTGCGAACGTGGAATTGAGGTATTAACGGCATCATCGGAATGGCCGCTTATACCGGTTTTAGTGAAGGGAACGACTGTGGACGTCCCGGCAATCCTTGTCGTGAATGCATGACAGGGAATTTGCGAAAAACTTGATGATTTTTCGCAGCACGTTGCCAAATTGCATCGTAGGCTTGTTCCAACAGACTGCGACAACCCCTGTCGCAACGGATACACAGCCTGGGAGGTGGCAATGATGCGTCTGACAGTAGCCGATTTGATGACTCAGCGACCCGTGATGGTGTCGCCCCAATGCTCAGCGGATACCGCATTGGAAGTGATTTCGCGACATGGAGTCAGCGAACTTTATGTGGCCGACAAACAAGGACGTTTACTGGGTGTGCTTCCCGACTTCGAACTGCTCAAAGCCGAATTGAGCGGCGAAGCGCAGGACGCCACAGTCGAGCAGTTGATGAGCCGCAGTATTCCGGTGTTCTCACCGCAATCGGACGCCGCCGAAGTGGCACGTCTGTTTCGCGATGGTCGCTATAGCCAGTTTCCGGTGGTCAACGCCGGTCGGCTGGTGGGCGTGATCACTCGACAGGATGTCGTTCGCTTGATGGCCGTGTTGCGACGGATCGATTCACCAGCCACGACGCGAGACGGGAACAAGGTGAAGGCACCGAAGATCCTGACCACAAAAAATCGCGACCGCCTGTCCAAGCCGGCAGTCGCAGTTGCTGCACCGACAAAGAAGCCGACTCGCCGAGCGACGGCACGGTCGCGCGGCTAAGACGATACGGATGTTTACGACTTGATCTCGAAGATCGCCTCGACTTCGACAGCGGCTCCCGTCGGAAGCTGCGCGAAGCCGAGGGCACTGCGAGCATGATATCCGTCGGTTGTCTTACCGAAGATCTCATGCAGCAGGTCGGAAGCGCCATTGATAACCAGATGCTGGTCCGTAAATTCCAATGTGGAGTTCACGCAGCCCAGCAACTTGATCACCTTCAGACCGTCTAGCGTGCCATGCACGTTGACGACTGAGCGCAGTATTTTCACGGCACATTCGCGTGCGGCCTGATATCCCTGTTCGACGGTCATCCCTGAACCGAGCTTCCCCTTCATGTCGCTGACATGGCCGGACGTCATCAGGAGATTGCCAGTTCGGATGCACAGATTCAAATAACCGGGTTCGAGCTTGGCAAACGTCAGCCCGAGTTGTTCCGCCTTTTGTTGTGGGGTCATGATTTTTCCTTCTTAGCTTCGATAGTACCAATGACAGGTCGGCTAATTGTTTCTTAGCGAAGCGGAGCTTCGAAGACTGGCGTTCCCAAGCTGGAGCTTGGGAACGAGAAAACGGTCACTTCGCGTTCTGCCAGCGCTTCCATGCCAAGCCGGGTTTGTCGACGCGAAACTGCACGAGGCGCGTGTGTTCGACTTCGGTGACATAGACGGTCCTTCCGTCAGGTCCACCAAAGCACAGATTGCTGGGCTGCTTGCCGAGGACGTCGATTTCGTGCAGTTCTTTGGCGTCGGGACTGAGAACGACGACCGTTCCCTTCCCATAGCGTGTGATGTAGAGGTTTCCTGCGACATCACATCGCATTCCATCGAAGCCGTGATCGGGGAACTCTTTGAACAGGCGTTTGTTCGCGAGTGTTCCATCGTCTTTGATGTCGAAGACCCAGACGTTTCGCTGGGCGGATTCGTTGACGTAGAGCAACTTGCCATCCGGACTGACTTCAATGCCGTTCGTCGTCCCCATGTCGTCAGCGACTTTGGTGACTTTGCCAGCGGTGTCGATTTTCCAGATCTGGCCTGAGTTCTGTGACCAGGCCGGGTCACTTGCGTACAAGGTCTCGTTCGGCGCGATGGCCAGATCGTTGGGTTGAGCCATTGAATCTTCGTGGGTAAAGACTTCGATTTTCTTCGTCTTCAGATCGACGCGAAGAACGTTGTGTTCGACGTAGTCCGCCACATACATACGGCCCTGGTTGTCAAAAACGATTCCATTGCCTGTGCTCTTTCCGGGCAATGTGACGAAGACTTCTCCCTTGCCTGCCGGAGTAATTTTGCCGATCGTCTGATCCTTGGCAAAGTTGACTGCATAGATCGATCCATCCTTACCACATTGTGGACCTTCGATTCCAGCGGTGAACTGCCCTGGTTGTGTGAGTGGCTTGGCGACAAACAATGCCTCGTCAGCCTGAGCCAGCAACGAACCAAGTAAGATGGTGGCGATCAACATGTGACAACCTTCGAAGTGGCGATAAGGTGAATTGTTGGCGAATTGGAAAAGGAGTTGATACACGGGTTAACATGGCAATTCAACCGGCCCACTGTAAGCCGCCCGGCAAATCTTCGGCGGCGTATTCGATATGCACCACGCGGCGATGCGCGGGAGACTGACAAGCTGAGGACGCGTGCAACAACAGAGGTCGCATCAGCATGACGTCACCCGCTTGTACCGAGACCGCTACTTCGGGGACGTGTTCAATCCAGTTCCGAATCTCTTCTGGCTCCAATCGTCCCGCAAGATGCGAACCGGGTATGACGCGCAATGCGCCATGATCTGCACCGGCGTCATCGAGATGAATCCGCAAAGTCAACAGGTTTTCCGATAGGGATACCGGCGGCGATGCGTGGACAATGCCATCTTGGACGGGGCGCATTTCGAATCCGGTCACTTCGCGTCGCTCTTTCACGGTGATCGTCACATCCTGATGCCATGGGACCAGCCAATTTGCGGTAGGGGTCTTGTCGAAGAAAACTCCTTTGACTGCTCGGGCAGTCTCGCCCATGACGGTGCGTGCCAGTCCCGTAAACGGTGGACTGTCGACCAACTCACGCAGTGCTGGCACGACACTCAACAGATGGCGGACGCCATAGACTGACTTTCCCTGCCGTTTTGATTGTGACTGCTCTGGGGTTTGGAGGCACAGGTTCTGCAAGTCTGCCACCAGCGATGTCGGCACCACCTTGCGCGCCACGACATATCCATCACGATTCAAAGCTGCAGCCAGATCCGTCATGACTACCTAACCTCTTCGAACGGAAGTTCCGGTTCTGCGGTCGATGTTCCAATGACACACTCTGCCAAGGTCAGTTCTCTGTCGCGATCGTTAATCTCGAAGATTCGAACCGTATTGGTTCCGTCATGAAAGCTCGACTCAGGCAGCATGCATCTCCAGTAGCTGTGGAGATACTCGGGGCGGCCTGTTTGCGTCGTTCCCCAGATGACATTGTTGATTGCGACGGCAAATCGAACAGGTTCAGTGGCATTGGAAACCTCAATCTTCGCTTCCGGATGTGTGGGAACGATCTGCTCGCGATTGAACTCAACTTCACTTGCAAAATTGATCGGCCGAATCTGAATCGTCGATTTGGTCGAGATCTGAAGCTGGTCGAGATTCTTTCCGATTAGTTCTGAGTGCGGGCCGATTTTGAAGATGCGGAGCGGATCTTCGCCCGTGCCGAACATCGCCAGTTGCTCAGCCAGGACTTCATATCTTCCATCGAACGACGCATCGACTTCGAATGTTCGATTGTCATCGTAGAAAAACTTCTTGGGCCGCTCAGAGAAATCCCCGACCACCGACTGCCCATTCAGTGTGATCGACGATTTTAACTGTATGACATCCAGGATTGTGGGAAGGATGTCTGTGGTTTCGACATTCAAGTCGACCATGTCACCTTCTTTCTGTCCGGGAAGCTTGATGAATAGTGGGACGTTCATGATCTCTGCCAGTGATTTGTCGGTCGGTTCGCGACCAGACAGCCCGGGACGAAACGAGACCCCATGATCGGCTATTACAATCAGCAGACAGCGGTCATACAGATCCAAGCTTCGCAGGCGTTGCAGCAGGTGGCCGATCAGCAAGTCCGTGTAGCCGGTTTGCAATAAGTGTTGTTGCTGTGCCTGGCGAACCAGGAATTCATCGGTTGCCCACCTTTCAGCCAGCGGGCCTTCTGTTCCCCATTCCTGCCGCAGACCGTGGTCATGGCGATATTGATCTCCGGACGGCAGATAGTTCCATGGAAAATGCGGCAGCGCAAAGTGTCCGAACCACACATTTGGTTGATCCGTTTTCGTCAGGCAATCGAGGAAGTGCTCGAACTGGATGTTTCGGCGAACATCCCAACTGTGCCTGATGAGCCCCTGAAGCTGCTGGCGGTCTGCACCGTTGATATGGTCCAACCCGAACCAGCTGCGCGGGACATGAGGCGTGTCCAACGGCAGATCTGGCGGCATGAGGTCGTGCAGGAAGACTGCTCCCACCGTATAGGTGAGATTGATCCACTGCGTCCATGGATTTGGCTGCACCCGATCGCGCGACGGATCCGGAGGACATTCGATTGTGAAAGGTTCAAAGGAAGTGAGCTGGTAACGATCGGTGGCTTGTAACAATGTGAACAAATTCGCCGAGTGCTCGCCAATGGCCGACAGTTTGCCGGACAGGATGGCCGGTACAGCACGATTAGTCCGCGGATGGACCGAACTACAATTTCGATACCAGGTTGACGACTTGGCCAATTCCGCGAAATTGGGATAACGATCTGGATCAATGTGTCGCTTCTCATTCATCAAGCTGGTGCCACTGAAACAGTCGAACACCACCATCACAATCGGGACAGGATTGCCGAC
>DASYEA010000269.1:0-6286 GCA_036499265.1 Schlesneria sp.
CCTGTGCCCGAGAAGGCCAACCAGCAGCATTATGAGTTGCCTCCGGAGTTCTTTGCGAACGTATTGGGAACACATCGAAAATATAGTTGTTGCCTATGGTCTGAAGGCGTCAAGAATTTGGACGAAGCAGAGGAAGCGGCACTCTTGCAGACGTGCGAGCACGCGCAGCTCTACGACGGGCAGAATGTGCTGGAGCTTGGATGCGGTTGGGGGTCGCTCTCCCTTTGGATGGCGCGACGTTACCCCAAGAGTTTGATCACAGCCGTTTCCAATTCCACGCCGCAACGAAAGTACATTGAAAGTCAGGCGGCGGCCCAAGGACTCACAAATCTACAAGTGATCACCGCGGATATGAACGAATTTCGTCCGCCGGGTATTGAGTCGATCGAAGACAAATTCGATCGCGTTGTCTCCGTCGAAATGTTCGAGCACATGCGCAACTATGAGTTGCTGCTGTCGAAGATCGCCTCCTGGTTAAAGCCCAATGGAAAACTGTTCGTCCATATCTTTTGCCATCGCGAATTGGCTTATCCGTTCGAAACAGCAGGGGCGTCGAACTGGATGGGGCAGTATTTCTTTACCGGCGGGATCATGCCAAGCGCGGATTACTTCAGTCACTTCGATCGTGATCTGCAAGTGGTTTCGCAATCGATGTGGGATGGCCGTCACTACCAGATAACGTCTGAGGCGTGGCTGGCACTGCTGGACGAACGTCGCGCGGTCGTCATGCCGATCCTGAGGGCAGCATATGGACCAGTGGAAGCGCGACGTTGGTTTCACCGCTGGCGCATGTTCTTCCTGGCCGTCGCCGAGTTGTTTGGCTACTCGAACGGACAGGAATGGTTTGTCTCGCACTATTTATTTGAGCGTGCGAGCCATACAGCGAATTCTTCAAGATAGATCTTTTCGATGCCTCCCTTTGCACAGACACTGCTCATCAATTTCGGATGCCTGATTGCAGTCATGGTGATGATTTGGGTGGTGAGTCTGGTCCGTCGTGACGCCAGTATCATCGACCCGTTCTGGGGAACCGGATTCGTCATCGTCGCGTGGTTGTCGTGTGCGTGGAATCACGCGACGGATCCCCGATCACTATTGCTTGCCGATCTGACGACAGTGTGGGGATTGCGGCTGTCGCTGTATCTGCTCTGGAGAAACTCGAATCACGGCGAGGATCGTCGCTACGCGGCCATGCGAACTCATCACGGAGCCAACTTCGCCTGGGTTAGCATGTTCACTGTCTTTCTAATGCAAGCAGTCATCCTGTGGTTCGTCGCGTTTCCTCTACAAGCGGCGCTGGCTTCGAAGGAATCAGCCCCGCTGACGGCGTTTGATGCCGTTGGCATCGCGGTCTGGTCGTTGGGATTCTTGTTTGAATCGATCGGCGATTGGCAGATGGCTCGCTTTCAGGCCGACCCGGACAACGAGGGTAAGGTCATGGATCGGGGGTTGTGGCGGTATACGCGGCACCCGAATTACTTTGGTGACTTCTGCGTCTGGTGGGGGCTGTACCTGCTGGCGGCCCCTGCCGGTGCAGCCTGGACAATCGGCAGTCCAATCGTCATGTCGTTACTGCTGATGAAAGTCTCTGGCGTCACGCTGCTTGAGAGTACAATCACCGATCGCCGTCCGGACTATGCCGCGTACAAAGCTAGGACGAGTTCGTTTGTTCCTTGGTTTCCGAAGGACAATCCGAAGAGATAGAAACACGGAGACACAGAGGAAACGGGGAAGAATCGTTTTTGAGTGATCGCATTAGATGATTAGGCTTAAGGAGGTGCGACCTCCGCCGATCAGCTGCTCCATTCGCTGCAGGATATTGTCTAATCGTTGCTGCACTGGTTCCAGCTCGGCGAATGCTCGCTTCTCGTTGTAGATCCATTGCAGCCACGTCCAGCCACTCAGAATTACGCCGCTGTGGTCCAGTACTTCAATCAGTTTCAGTTCGTCGATTCTCAGATTGCGGTACCGCTGATACTCTGTCAGTGCCAAATTCCACGCGTTTCGATCGTCACCGATCAGGCTGCCGATGAGTCGCGCGAGATCGGCGGCGACGTTTTCTCTGCGGCACGCGGACGGATCGATCAGTCCTGTCACAACATCACCACTGAACAGCAGATGGTCGTGCCAGACGTCGCGCAAGCAAGGTTGCAGCCGCACTTTGACATTCCGCATCGACATTAACTCGCGATGAATCTGTGGCAGGCCCTGGCGGAGCAAGTTCAATATCTGAAGAGTCGGCTCCGTGATCGTTGTTTGCTTAGCGGACTGAATAGCGCTGGCCATCCTCTGTAATGCAGGCTCTTGGATCTGCTGAATGATCTCCAATCGTTCAACAACAGCAGGTGATTCTGCCGCGGCGGAACTTTGAAACCATTGCGATTGGGCCGCTGCCGGTACGTGCCGATCGGCGCTCAGATGCCATCGCGCTAACGCATGCATACTCGTCGCGAGGCGAAGTGCCGTGGGATTGCTGCGAAAGTCGGCGAGCCCAGGCTTCCACGATTCAAGTTGCCATTCGTAACCGGATTCGGTGACGAGCGTGCTGCCATCGCTGGTACTAACCGGCGCAGCGACGAATTCGAGTTGATCTCGATAAAGGTACTCCAGTAATCGGTGCAGACCCAGGATGCGCTCACGCGGCAAGCTGGCCATCGGCCAACGCCTGAGGGCAAATTCTCCCTGCTCAGTCTTCACGCGCCAGATGGCCGCCCCGCTGAATCCGCCGCGATTTCCCAGCGACTCAACATCCGTCGGTCTGATCCTTGGTGCATATCTGGCCAGCACTTGCGGCCAGCTTGCCGTATGCACCGGATTGTCGTGTTCGAACATCGTCATGATGCCCTGTCACCTCGCTCGACCCGCCAAAAGCCAGAATTGTTGACCGTTCGCAACAATCTTTTTCGCCTCATGTTGACGACTCGCCACCATGACCTATGTTTCACAGACCCTCGATGATTGAAGTCTCCCAGCAAGACGCTGAGCCGATTTCCCCAAGAATCCGGTTCGATTGATTTGATTACGTTGACGAACGGCAGTCCGTTCGGCGACTCCGCTCAGGTTTCGTCCACAAGCTGGTCAGAAGACTGTTCTAACACAAAGCCACATGCCATGCCTCAAGCCTCAAATCAAGGCTCACTGCTCGTCGTTGATGATGATCGCCCACTCCTGGAAGCGATGGCGGACTACCTGCGTAGTCTGGGCCATCGGACAGAGACCGCATCGACGTGCGACGAAGCGATCGCCCGGATGAAAGAATATCCGTTTGATGCCGTCATCTGCGACGTCAATCTGCCGGACAAGGACGGATTCGAACTGCTCGAATGGGCCACACAAGCAGTCCCTGATACTCAAGTCATCCTGCTGACCGGATTCGGCACCATCGACAGTGCCGTCGAAGCGATCCGCCTGGGTGCCTTCGACTATCTGACCAAGCCGATCATCGACGATGAACTGAACTTCTCGATTCGCCGAGCCTTGGGCCAACGGCAGATCGTCTCTGAAAATAAGAACCTCCGCGAACAACTGCATCAGCGGTTCGGACTCGGCAACATCGTCGGTCACGATTACCGCATGCTCAAGATGTTCGATCTGATCGAAAGCGTCGCGGACACTCGAACAACCGTGCTAGTCCTCGGTGAATCCGGGACTGGTAAGACGATGACGGCTCGAGCCATCCATCAGATGAGCAATCGCCGCGACAAGCCGTTCGTGGAAGTCGCCTGCGGAGCCCTGCCCGATTCGCTACTGGAAAGCGAGTTGTTCGGTCACGTGGCTGGTTCGTTCACGGGAGCCACCCACGACAAGATGGGCAAGTTCCTGCAAGCCAGTGGCGGAACGATCTTCCTCGACGAAATCGGTACCTCCTCAGCCAACCTGCAAGTGAAATTGCTGCGAGTGCTTCAAGACCGCGAGTTCGAACCGGTCGGTGGCAACAAGACTCACAAGGTCGATGTCCGCATGATCCTGGCGACGAATCTGGATCTGGAAGAAGCCGTCCGCAAGGGCGAATTCCGCCAGGATCTGTACTACCGCATCAACGTCGTCACGCTGACACAACCACCATTGCGTGAACGCATGAGCGACATCCCGTTGCTCGCTGATCACTACTTGAAAGACTTTATCGAGCAGACTGGCAAGCATGTCACGGGCTTCAGTCATCAAGCGATTGAACTGATGCAGCGTTATCGCTGGCCAGGCAACGTTCGTGAACTGGTCAACGTTGTTGAACGAGCCGTCGTATTGTCGAAGTCACCAGTCATCGGTCCGAACGATCTGCCCGAAGCTCTTCGTCGAGACGATCCGCTGTCCGACTTTGGCGGGCGGCTGTCGAACGTCGGCGGGAACAACCTGAAATCGGCCCTGGCCACGCCAGAACGACAATTGATTCTGGATGCCTTGGAATCGAACGGTTGGAACCGCCAGGGGACCGCCGACACGCTCGGGATCAACCGGACGACGCTCTACAAGAAGATGAAAAAATATGGCATCAGCTTCGAACAGCAATTGATGTCTTAGCGCTTAGTAAAGAGTTCCTACTGGCCGGAACCAGTTGAACGAACCACAGCCCCAGAGTTCACTCTCTGAGGGCTGTGTTCGTTTTGATGGTGGTCACCGATAACAGCAGTCGATCCGGCTGAGTCGTCACAAGGAAGCCCTGCACTTTGAGTTGTCCTCGGTATCAACGGCATCTGGATCCAGAAAATCGGCCAGTCAGATTAAATTCACGTCATCTTCCGGCCTCTTCTTGAAGCCGTTGTGTTAAAGGTTTGGCCAGTTCATCAAGAAGTCCTCGCTCGTAAAGTGAACCGCACATGCTGAAGGCCACGTCAGTGCTGGTGTTGGCAACCGTTGTGTTGTCGTTAGGCTATTGCGAAGCCACCGCTGGCGATAAGAAATGTCATCCCTATTTCAAGATCGCAAATAAGGTCGCCAAGAAGGCCGCACCGAAACTCAAGCACGCGATCACTGGCAAGACTTCGTCTTCGGCGGATGCTCCCTGGTTAATCGCTGATCTCTGCAGTGCCTACGGCCTTCCTCAGAATCTGAGCGGCACCGGAGTCATCGGCATTCTGGAACTGGGTGGTGGCTGGGTTCAATCAGATCTCGATCAATTCTGTGCGTTGAACAACCTGCCGCCGATCGTGGTGACGAATATCTCTGTCGACGGAACGCAGAACTCACCCAGTTCACCGCCCGATCTGACGAGTGCCGATGTCGAAGTCGCTTTGGACATTGAGATCGCCGCCGCGACTTATTACTACACCACCGGAAAGATGCCCGAGATCAAAGTTTTCTTCGCCGAGAACACGTACGAAGCGATGGAAGCCGTGATCAAAGCCGCCGTCGTCGCCAAGTGCGATGTTCTGTCGATCAGCTGGGGTGCGGACGAAGCGTCGTGGCAACAAGATGCTCCGGGTGCCGCTGAGAGCCTGGAGGCAGCCGCTCAGGCCGCTGCAGCCAGTGGGATGGTGATCCTGGCCGCTTCCGGAGACAGCAGTTCTTCCGACGACAACACGGGGACCAACGTTGACGTCCCATCATCGTGCCCTCAGATCCTGGGCTGCGGGGGAACGACGAAGACAGCGTCTACGGAGACCGTGTGGGGTGACGGCGTCGCGACTGATGATGGGACTGGCGGAGGGTTCTCGGTCATCTTCCCGAAACAAGCTTTTCAGGTCGGTGCTCCCAAAGGAACCGGGCGGTTGGTTCCGGACATCTCCGCCAATGCCGATCCCGCGACGGGCTATCTGATGGTGTATGGCGGATGGGAACTGCAAGTCGGAGGTACCAGTGCGGTCGCCCCTTTCTATGCGGGCTTACTCGCTGCCAGCGGGCGACGTTTGGGGTTCATTTCCCCCACTTTATGGAACCATCCCTTGGTATTCACTGACATCACGCAGGGGTCGAACGGGGCCTACAGCGCGGAGGTCGGAGCCGACCCCTGTACCGGTTTGGGTGTTCCTCACGCCGGTGGCATCTCGGGACTCTTTTCGGATGCGGGCCACGCATTTACGATCAAAGTCGTCGACCGAGTTTCAGGGAACTACCAGGGAACGCTCGACTTCAATCCCGAACAACATCGATTCACGGTCTCCGGCCCTCGCGGGACGGGTACAGGGACCTATCAACAAGTTCCGCCAACCGCACTGATCTCGACCGTGATCGGACACAGCCCCGGTTCCACCCCCCTCTTTCCTGGCACGTTTTACGCACTCATCATCGACCTGAAAGCGATCGGGATCCCCTACCTGTTTGATCAGACCCCGGCCCGGATCTACGGTAC
>DASYEA010000270.1:0-3482 GCA_036499265.1 Schlesneria sp.
TCCTTTGGAATCGAGTCGCTCGTCAATTTCAGCGACCGCAGCGAAAAGTGGTTCGGGCTTCTGAATGGCGAGGTCGAACAATCGCGGCCGGTCTTGATTGGCGATCAGCAGGACATCTCGAAAGCCTCGCGTCGTGACAAAGCCGACCTTCGCACCTCGACGAGTCAGCAGCGCATTCGTCCCGCGAGTGGTTCCCAATCGGACATGGACTGGTGGGATTGACTGATCCAGTCGCAATCTCAGCGCCGTTCGAATCGCGAGGATCGGCGCTTCCTCGCCGCTATTCAATTCGTAGCGTACGAACGGCTGTGCGGAGATACTCGCATCGAGAGCTTGGTCCAAAATGAACGTGCCAGTTCCCTCGTCAAAGGCAACGACCTGCCCCGATTGCAGCACTTCGCCGGTCGGCTTCAGTAACGTGATCGCATAGCCCTCCCAGAATCGGGGCGGGTCGCCGACGCGACCATCATCACGGAACGAGCATGCGCCCAGGACCTCGTTCACACTGCCCTTCGTGACACCGGATGACAGTACCTTATACGTCGAGATCTGACCGTCTGGGGTGCGCATCAGGCAGTCGGTGAAGGTGCCGCCGACATCGATCCAGAATTCGTTCAGTGGAGGCATGACGATCCATTGTCCAAGGCGGAGAGGCATTCAGCGACGTCAATCGGGTGGTGACAGGAGTCGGCTAGATTACGATTTGGCAGGATTTGTCAGTCCACGACAGGGTTTTGAGGGGGGTACCCCTGTTTTAGACAGATTCGGAGTGAACCACGGAGAGACGAAATGAAAACGAGCATGCGGTACGCTTGGATGGTACCGGAAGTCGATTTCTGAACATTGGCAGATCTTTGGTTAGAAGTGATGAGTTTGCAACGCAGAGTCACGGAGGACACACAGAGAGAAACAGGGAGAAAACCAGCCGACGAATGTTGGGCTGCACCGTGTCCATGTAACTTCCGCGTTACGAATTCTCTGGGCTGAAGCTGTCCGTGCGATGACGCAACGCACCTGGGAACAAGAGAGTCATTCGTGTATCAGTAGCCCTTTGTTATGCCATACTTTTGGTGACTCGATCCAGACGTTGAATCAATGACTTTTGAAATTTCGCGAAAATACTTTGCCGCTCAAAGTCGCATCAACGGCGACCTACTGACAATTTGTGACACCCCAGGACAAACTTTGACATTGGGGGACAAAACGACCCGGTTTTTGGCAGTTTTGCACCACTTTTCACCAGTTTCGTGACAATTGGGGTTTGATGAGAATCACGCGTGGTTTGATAGCCACCGTCGCGATGCGGCATCGAGTGGCAATTTGAGGAGTCAGACCGAAAACGCATTTGATCCAACAACGATTGAGGTGCCATCATTTGCCTCTTTCACACTGAACACGGCGCACGGAGAGGCGGTGATTAAATTGCTTTGCAAAGTCGCCGAGCTGCGTAAGTTAGCGCTAGTACCAGCAGGAGCGTCACATTACCTTCCGTCGCCACACTCGAAAGAACTCATGCATGGGATTGGGTCACGGCGCGTTTGCTGGAGGGAACGAGGAGCAGATACGCGGAGAGAAGGGTCAGTGAGATGACTGCTGACAAATAGGCCACCGACCAAGCAATGGTAACTCCGGGAAAATCATTCGGCTCCGACGGAATTGTGGCGAATCCGAAACCGCAACAACTCCATCTCCATTTGATTTTATCGTCCTTCAAGAGCGTCCCATTCGCTCGAACAATGAACGGATGGTTCGATCGCCGTTTCGGGATTCCGAGCGATTCAGAGTGGCCAGAGCGTTTTTCGTAGGTGCCACGAAACCAGGCAATGCGACCTCCGTACGACTCCAGTGAATTGAGTGTGTACGAATCCGCAGACTCTCCAACAGCATGGTGAAGATTGTCATGAACAAGACGGCTTCTCAAGTCCAATCCCATGAACGCACACGCCATCGCGAGCGTGACCACCCCTGTCTTTCGTCGCCAGCCATGAAAGAAGGTCTGCATGGTTTACTGCCAAGGAAGATCGCGTACGCTGGTATAGATCACATTAGCGGCAAATGGCAAAAGTGCCAGGAAGAGCTCCCGGCAAGTTCCGAGGTCAGTATCGCGATCAGAAAACATAGCGCGAAAGATCCCTCTTCGGCAGGGTAGCCCAGAGGGCCTAACAACACAGACAACATCAAGGGCTGCGATACGATGCCACGACAATTGCTCAATCCCTCGCCAGTAGGAATCTAAGATGACACAGACAATTTATTTGATAAGTCAGTCGACGGACGAGGATGACGAGCGTCCCGACGGCGTCACGTATTACGATCCGCATGGTGAGTTCAAAAGAGGCGAAGGATTCGAGCGATTTCAGAAGAATTGCTGTATTTCAGCCGGGAAGGAGAAATATTTACTTGAAGACTGGATCACACCACAACTATTCGCTTCTCGACCCGGCACGACTGCAATCGAGGCGTGGGACTATTACCTATGTGCCACGTTCGGTGCGTTCTCGCAGCGGGCAATTGACATTCTCTTGCCGGCGTTCGGCGATCGCTTCGTCCCTCTGGCCGCAACTCTGGAGGGGCGGTCATATTTTTGTTTGCACTGCAAGAGGCGGATCGACTGCCTCGATAATGCTCGATCAGACGTCATCTATTTTGGCGACGGTACATCAGAGGCCATGACCATCGATCGCTATGCATTTCATATGAAAGACCTGTCGCGGCCGTCGATCTTCGCGATTCCCCAGTTGACTTTTCGGTTGTATTGCACAGACGATGTTCGAGACATGGCTGCGGCAGCAGGACTGAAGGGCTTGGACTTCATCTCGGTCTATTCCGAATGACTTCGCGGCGCTGAGCAACGCCTGTGATAGCACCGTGCGGAAACTACATTGGAGCCGGAGAGTTGAATTCGGCGGCCGGTGTCTGGGGCGTCTACACGAAGGCCCGCGGTGTCGGTTGCAGGAGCGTTATTAGGTGAACAGGTCACTTCCGGGCAGGGACTGCTACGATGTGGCTGGGCGATCTGCTTAAGTGCCCATGAAGATGCATACGTGTCGACAGACCGGGTCTTCGCGAAGACGCTCCAGAACCCGGCCACCCGCCGATTCAATAGGGCCGCGCGGATTTGCAGTTGGCTTACATCTCGACGGAGCGAGATGGCTACTTGAAGGCACGGCACACGGAGTGTGCCTACTACATTACGGCGAATTCGAGGCGGTGTGGAAAGCCGAAGCGGGCGTGGGTATGCTGCCAGCAACACCCCTATCATGTCCGGGTGACAGTCCTCTGGCGATCTTCACGGTCAGGAGCGTACTCATGTCTCACAAGTCGGCGCGAGTTCCACGGCGTCAGTTCTTGAAATCAGCACTTGCAGTGGGCGGCGCGATCGGTGCCCCTCAAATCATTCCCAGTTCAGCACTGGGGTTGGACGGATTCACCGCTCCCAGTGAGCGAGTCATTATCGGTGGCATCGGGATCGGCAACCGGGG
>DASYEA010000271.1:0-6036 GCA_036499265.1 Schlesneria sp.
TCGAGGTGCTGCCGTTGCCGCTAGGCAACAAGTCGCCCATGTTCCTGATCGTCTTCGAAGAGATCACCGAAATCAAGAAGTCACTCACCAAATCGGGAGTGCCTGCTGAATCGACAGAGGAACAGTCCGCAGACTCTCGCATCATTCAACTGGAACGCGAACTGGGTTCGACGCGCGAGTACATGCAGTCGATCCTGGAAGAGAACGAAGCCACGAATGAGGAACTGAAAGCGGCGAACGAAGAAATTCTCTCCAGCAATGAAGAGCTACAAAGCACGAACGAGGAATTGCAGACTGCCAAGGAAGAAATGCAGTCGACCAATGAAGAACTCGCGACAGTCAACGATGAACTGAAACATCGCAACCGCGAATTGAATCAGCTTAACGACGACCTGCTGAATCTGTTCGGCGGGTTGGATATCCCGGTCATCATGGTCAGCCGCGATTTGCGGATTCGCCGGTTTACGTCTCCTGCCGAAGCGTTGTTCAACCTGATTCCCAGCGATGTCGGCCGACGAATCAGTGACCTGCGACCGAACATCGAAATTCCTGATCTGACTAAGATGATCGCCGAAGTCATTGAAACGGTCCGCACCGCCGAGTGCGATGTGCGCGATCACAAAGGACGCTGGTATTCCCTGCGCATCCGTCCCTACATCACGACCGAGAACAAGATCGACGGAGCCGCAATGGCGTTCGTCGACATCGACACGTTGAAGCGGACTGCCGAAGACCTGGCAATCTCGCGCGACAATGCCGAGACGATCGTCGAGACAGTCTGGGAACCGCTGCTTGTTCTCGACCGGGATCTGCGTGTCCAACGCGCCAATGCGGCGTTTTATCGCGTCTTCCAGATCGACTCGCATTCCATCAATGGCCGCTCCTTCGCGGAACTTGAGGATCGAGCGTGGGATGACACTGACCTCTTGAGCAAACTGCGGCAGGTCATTCCCGAGAATTCGCGATTGAGCGACTTCGAACTGCAGACGACGTTTTCCAAGATCGGCCAGCGAATTGTCCTGCTGAACGCGCACCGCATCTTCTGGGAAGGGAGCGGTACGCAGATGATTCTGATGGCCATCGAGGACATCACGAATCGGAAACGGGATCAGGAGCAAGCGACGCTACTGGCTCGCGAACAGGCCGCTCGTGCAGAAGCCGAATCCCAAAACCGCCTGAAAGACGAATTCCTGGCGATGCTCGCTCATGAGCTGCGCAATCCGCTGGCGCCGATTCGCAACTCTTTCTATATCCTGCAGCATCGCTTCAAAGGCGATCCGCTGGTCGATCAGGCACTAGCGATGTCGGATCGGCAGATCGGCCACATGTCGCGGTTGCTCGATGATCTGCTCGACATCGCCCGAATTAACCGGGGAAAAATTCAACTCCGAAAAGAGCTGCTTCAGTTCCAGTCCGTCATCCAGCGAGCCATTGAAAGCAGCCAGTTCCTGATCGATAGTCGTGCTCACAAGCTGAATGTCTCACTGCCGGCAGAGCCCGTCTACCTGATCGCCGATCCAGCTCGTCTGGAACAGATCTTCTGCAACTTGTTAAACAACGCCGCCAAATACACGGACTCGGGCGGCCATATTCAGGTCGACGCCCAAGTCGAAGATCTCGAGATCGTGGTTCGAGTCAGCGATGACGGCGTCGGCATCTCACCGCCGTTGCTGTCCCGCGTCTTCGATCTGTTCACTCAAGCGGATCGATCGATTGATCGATCTCAAGGGGGCTTGGGAATCGGATTGTCGCTGGTCAAGAATCTCGTTCACTTGCATGCAGGATCAGTTGCCGCATTCAGTGAAGGAGAGGGCCGGGGTTGCATCTTTGAAGTCCGCTTGCCACGAGTCGAAAGCGAGAGTCGTTCCGAATCGGTAACGAATCCGCCGGGTGCAGATCAAAAAGACCAACGGAAAGGCAAGGCCGTGCTGGTCGTCGATGACAACCGCGATGCCGCATTGACCCTGTCGATGTTGCTGACTGCGGCCGGTCACCAGGTCGATATGGCATACAATGGCCGCGACGCCCTGGCCATGGCTGCTGACAGACGTCCAGATATCGTGCTGTTGGATATCGGCTTGCCGGGGATGGATGGCTACGAGGTCGCTCGCCGACTGAGACAGGATCTGAAGCTGTCCGACACGATGATCGTCGCCGTGACGGGTTACGGTCAAGACGAAGACCGCCGTCGATCGGCCGAAGCGGGATTCGACCTGCACTACATCAAGCCGCTCAATCCACGCGAACTGGATGACCTGATGGCGAAGGTACCGTGACAAACTAGCAGGCATACTCCGTATGCCGTGAATTCCGTTTCATATCGGGCATGCAATCTACTTTCGTAGCATCCCCCAATTCTCAGGTGCGCCGCGCTGCGTCAGCACGCGGATAACTTCATCGGATGTCACTCTTGAGTGTCTGGCCAGTACCGCCGACATGTCTAACCGAACCTGCGTCGATGGCTACTCGTTACTAAATTTTTCAGCCTGAGCCGGAATGAACCGCATCAGGCAAGCGATGCCAATCCCGTCAATGAGCACTGCCGTTGCCAGCAGACAACACAAAGACAAATTCTCTTGATCGCTCCACTTCCCGACGTGAGTATAGTTGTAGTATGCAAAAGGAAGAAACGTGACCACCCAGATTGCAAATAGGAGCAGCGCCTGACGCCGATGGTTCCACACCAGCATTGTCGCACAGGAGGGACATCGAAAAGTACGGCGCTGGGTCGCCCATAAGATTGACAACGCCGGAAAATGCCACTTTAACGGGACTTTGCATATAGGGCAGGCTGATGCTCTCATGTCGCGTCTCACGCACCATCGATCAACAAACAAGCCACGGTCTATCGCGGCGGCTTATCGGATTCAATCCCCATCGACGAAGACTTCACTAACCACTCATTTCTCGAATGCAGTCTGACACACGCGAGGCAAAAGCATTCGCATGCTGCTGCAGCGCGGCTCAATTGAATCCAAGCTGCTAGACTCGCCTCGAAGGGTCAAAGATTGATCAGCACAATCATGGCCGTCATAGGTTAACTATTTCGAACATTCGCGGTTTGATGGATACAGGTAATTCGCAGAGTTCATGGCGGCTGCTAAACGGATTCGGAGTCGACTCGCAACATGCTGATCGAGCAAAAGTTGACCATCTTGGCCGACGCCGCGAAGTACGATGCTTCGTGCGCCAGCAGCGGTTCCAAAGGGACTCGAGCGGGCAGCCGTCTCGGCACGACCGAGGGGATGGGGATCTGCCACAGCTACACGCCCGACGGGCGCTGTGTATCGCTGCTGAAGATCCTGCTGACCAACTACTGCATTTTCGACTGCCAGTACTGCGTCAACCGAGTTACCAGCGATACGCCGCGGGCCCGCTTCAGCGTGGAAGAGGTCGTGCGGCTGACGATTCAGTTCTATCAGCGGAACTACATCGAAGGCCTGTTCCTCAGTTCCGGCATCATTCAGAACGCCGACTACACGATGGACCAGATGGTATTGGTCGCGAAGTCGCTGCGAGTCGACCACAAGTTCGGCGGGTACATTCACCTCAAAACGATCCCCGGTGCCAGCGATCAGTTGCTGGAAGAAGCAGGCCGCTGGGCCGACCGCCTGAGCGTCAACGTCGAACTGCCAACCCCCGCCGATTTGAAGGTACTGGCTCCCGAGAAGAAGGCCCCCGAGATCGAAGACGCGATGGACACGATCAAGTCGCGCATCGATCAATTCAAGGCAGATCGCAAAGCGGGATTCAAAGCGGATCGGTTTGCTCCAGCCGGCCAAAGTACGCAGATGATCGTCGGAGCCACCGCGACCCCCGACCTGGATATCCTCAACACCTCCGCAAGTCTCTACGAGAAGCAGCGACTGCGCCGCGTGTATTACTCGGCGTACAGCCCTATCCCGCATGCGGACGCACGGTTGCCCGGTCGCAGCCCACCGCTGATCCGCGAGCATCGTCTCTATCAAGCCGACTGGCTGCTACGGTTCTACGGCTTCCAAGCGTCAGAACTGGTCGCCGAGGCGGATCGCAATCTATCGCTGGACATCGATCCCAAGTTGGCGTGGGCTCTCCAGTATCGCGACTTCTTTCCCGTCGATGTGAATCGCGCCAGTCGCGAACTGCTGTGGCGTATCCCGGGGATCGGAACTCGAAACGTCGATCGCATCCTCTCCATTCGCCGACATCACCGCTTGTGCATCAGCGATCTGAAGAAACTGCGAGTCGCCTGGAACAGAACCGCCCCGTTCGTCATCACGCACGATCACAACCCGGGCCTCCGCTCACTGGATAAGCTCGGATTGCGCGACCAGTTGAAGGTGAAAGAGAAACAATTGCTGCTGTTCGACAGCGATGAGTCCTCGATCGACGGTCAACTGTAATGCAGACGTATACGGTCGAGACTTTCGAAGCGTGGCGCGGCATTGCGCGGCAACTCTTACGATCCCGCGTCAGCCCCGGCGATGTTTGCTTTCATGAACAGTCGTCGCAAGGAAGTCTCTTTGACGCCGATGACGGTGCGCCACTGCCCCAATCGCCGACCTCGGATGCCGCGACGACAGTCATTCCGGTGCCTCCGAAGTTTCTTGAGATCGCGCGGGTCGTCGCCTGTCATCGCGATGACGATCGGTTCCAATTGCTCTACCGGTTGTTGTGGCGGCTGACGACAACCGATTCGCGACTGCTCGAAGTCCACACCGACGACGACGTGTATCGACTTCGCCGGATGGAGAAGGCGGTCCGTCGCGACATCCACAAGATGCACGCGTTTGTTCGCTTTCGAAAAGTCGTCAGCAACGACGGGGAGCAGTTTATCGCCTGGCATCGTCCCGATCATCGCATTGTCCGACTGGCAACTCCCTTCTTCGCGCGTCGATTCCCCGCCATGAACTGGGCGATACTCACGCCCGATGAATCAGTCGTCTGGGATCAGACGGAACTCGTCTACGGGCCAGGTTGCTCACAAAAGGACGCCCCCGAACCAGATGATCTCGAAGATCTGTGGCGAACGTACTACGGCGCGATCTTCAACCCAGCTCGCATCAAGCTGAAAGCCATGGTTCGCGAAATGCCAATCCGCCATTGGAAAACTTTACCGGAAACAGAAATCATTCAAGATCTGCTCGCCGATGCACCACGCCGCGTGGCCGAGATGATCGCTCGTCAGGAAGGTCACGCCCGATCCGCCGCCGACCACATTCCGGCAGCAGTGACCTGGGAAGCCCTGCGCGATGCCGCAGCCACCTGCCGCGGCTGCGATCTCTATCGTGACGCCACACAGACCGTGTTCGGCGAAGGCCCTAGAAACGCGCGCATCGTCTTCGTCGGCGAACAACCCGGTGACAGCGAAGACATCGCCGGTCGCCCGTTCGTGGGCCCAGCCGGTGAAGTCTTGAACGACGCCCTCACCCAAGCAGGCCTGAAGCGAGAAGAGATCTACGTCACGAACGCCGTCAAGCATTTCAAGTTTGAGCGAACCGAGACGCGTCGCCTGCACAAAAAACCATCCGCTCGCGAAGCTTCATCGTGCCGCCCCTGGATCGAGGCCGAGCTAAATCTGATCAAGCCAGACATCCTCGTCTGCCTGGGTGCAACAGCCGCACAATCACTGATCGCACCGGGATTCAGTATCACTCGCCAGCGCGGGGAATTCCTGCCAAGTGATTGGTGTGAATCCACGATCGCCACCTATCACCCGTCCGCGATCCTGCGGTCACCGACTCCGGCACAGCGGCAAACACTTTTAACGTTTCTGGTGCAGGATCTGATCAAGGTCCGCGAGAGAACAATGTCTACCCCCTCACAGCGTGACATCATAAATGACGCACGGCGGTGATTCATTCGAGCAATCATTGCGGATAGCGTCGAAGATCTCAGAACACCTAATGGGCTTTATCCGGTCTATCTCATTGCAGTCTGTCAGACAAACCACCACTCGGTGGCATCCATGGCCCGTGAACAGTGACGACAATAGTGTAGCCAGCAATGTCAGTCGCTCTTCGGCCTTGATCGGCAGACGAATCATCGCTTGTGGAT
>DASYEA010000272.1:0-7606 GCA_036499265.1 Schlesneria sp.
TCTTTCCCTTGCCCGTCTGGACAACGCACCAACACCACGGGGCGATGAACCAGATGAGGCAGCAGCCAATCGGCAATGTCACGGTAGTATTCGGCCAACTCCAGCTTGGTGATGTTGTCTTCGGGATACAGCACCTTCTCGGGATGCGTCAACCGCACTCCTTCGAACGTATCCGTGTCCGTGTCCGCAGGTGAAGTCTTTGCGGTGGCTGCCTTGGTCTGCTTGCTCACCGGCGCACGCCTCGACTTCGCTGTCACCTTCTTGGCTGTCTTCGTAGCCTTACCGGCTCGCTTCGTGACAGTGGCGATCGGAGTTGGCTGATCGAGCGTCACAGCCTCGGCGGGCTTGTCTTCTCGCAAGCCCTGGAATGAGGCGTGCCGCAGACGACCTTCATTAGTCCGGCTGGCATAGCTGAACTGACCAACCAGTTCCGGCTTGATCCAGTGGGCCGTCCGGACGTCTCCTTTTTTCTCGGTCAGATCAACGAACGGCGACTTGGTCTGTTCGAGCTTTTCCAGGCGATCGGAAAGCTCTTCGAGAACATGTTCGTTGAATCCGGTTCCCACCTTTCCGGCGTAATGCAACTCGCCCTGCTCGTCATGATACCCGACGAGTAGCGCACCGAATCCTGATCGAGAGCCACTGGGATCCGTGTAGCCGCCGATCACGAATTCGTCTTTATGCGTACACTTCACCTTCAGCCAGTCATAACTTCGCCCGGGCCGATACGGCTGGTCTCGCCGCTTGCAGATCATCCCTTCCAGATGCAGCCGACAGGCCTGCTGCTTGAACTCATCCCCGCGGCCATCGACATGTTCTGAGAATTGAATCGCCTTGTTGACACCGGACTCTTTAAGTAGCGTCTGCAGCAGTTGCTTGCGTTCTTCGAGTGGCAACTCGGTTAAGCTGCGTCCATCCAGATAGAGCAGATCGAATACGATGTATTTCATGTCATCGCTACTGCCTTCGCGGAAAGCATTCTGCAACGATTGAAAGTCAGTCGTTCCATCCGGTTGAACGATGACAACTTCGCCATCAAGAATCGCCTGCTTCGCTTTAATACGACCCGTCGCTTTCACGAGTCCAGACAGGCGATCCGTCCAATCCAGTTGATTGCGACTGGTAAACGTGATCTTCCCGTTATCGATCCGACAGATCATGCGATAGCCGTCGAACTTGATCTCATGCAGCCATTCATCTCCCTCAGGAGGTTTTTCTGTCAGCGTTGCGAGTTGCACCTCGGTCTTCTTCGGCATGGGCTGCTTGACGCCGCGAGTACCTTCAGAGTTGGCTGACAGTTTCGCTTTGGCCACTTTGCGTCTCGTCGCTTTCACGAGAAGTGAGGCTGCGTCAGCATTGGCTTCCCCCTTCTTATCCTTAGATTCCCAGACGCGTTCCTTGGACGAAGCAATGCCACTGAGATCTCGCCCCGATGCAACACTCAGTGGTTGTTCTGCGATAATGTCTCTGTCGCTGTCAGCCTCGTCATCGCGTTCTTTGATCAGCAGCCATTGCGGTTTGTCACTCGATTTGATGCTGCGTGTGCGAACTAACGTCCAGCCGCCGCGCAGTTTCTCTCCATGCAGAATGAACTTCAGTTTCCCCGTGCGCAGACCTGCCTCGGCATCGCCAATCGGCTCCCAAGTCCCTGTATCCCACAACATCACGGTTCCGCCGCCGTATTGGCCAGCGGGAATAATTCCTTCGAAACCGCCATAAGCGACGGGATGGTCTTCAACCTGAACTGCCAGCCGCTTGGTGGCAGGATCGAGACTGGGCCCCTTCGGAACAGCCCAACTCTTAAGGACGCCATCCAGTTCCAGGCGGAAGTCGTAATGCAGGTGGCTGGCATCATGCTTCTGGATGACGTACTGCGACCCACTCACCTTGTTCTGCACGCCGCGCGGTTCTGGCGTCTCAGTGAAGTGACGTTTGCGTTTGTATTCCACGAGGCCCATCACATGGCTCCTTCAATCTGGTATTTGAGTCAACATGCGCGAACCCGTTTTCGACAACTAAAGATCCGGGTGCCACGGCTTTGGAGCACGGGTGTCGACGCAATTAATTATTGGGTACAGTCGCGTTGAGGCGTCGGATCGCACATCCGTTTCCTGAGGCCCAAGGGGCCGGCAGTTCCATTCACGTGACACACCCATCCACTGAAAATTTATTGCACGAGACTTTGCTCTCCAGATCGAACTGCCGGCCCTTCAGGCCTCAAGAGATTCTCAATGCATCCTGTTTCCAGGGCCTAAGGGCCCTGGCTAAATGAACGGCTGGCCCCTTGGGCCGGAAGGCAAATTCCCATCTTCCTTTCTGCGATGCGAAGCGGCGTGGATACCTTGCATCAAAACGGTGGAATCCCGCCAAGTCTCCAGCACTCGACATCCCGCCAATTCCCTCACGATCTGTGCACAAATAGCACTCACTGATACTTCGCAGATCAAAGCGAACCACAACCCAACACTGTTGCATCACAATTTGTGACAAGCAATCACCTTGATGCTTGGAACAGAAAATGCCGCACCAACTGGTGACGTTCGCGAAATAAAATTTCCACGAACTGTAGAAGAATGACATCCGCATTCTGGTGGGGAGTTTTTCAAAATGTTGACCAAGACTTCAGACCGAGTCGCCGACAATACTTGCGCAGAAACGAATGCTCGTATTCGTCGCCAGACGGAAGCGAATATTGAACACTATGGCCGAATGGGCGCACAGGCGATCACGCGGCGATTAAATGAACTCGATGCCGAATGGGATATCGAGCGATGTCTCGAGACAATGGCTCCCATCCTGACTCTGACGGGGATTGGCCTGGGCATCACGACGAACAAGCGCTGGTTCTTCCTGTCGGTAGCCGTCCAGGGTTTCTTCCTGCAGCATGCCCTGCAAGGCTGGTGTCCACCGCTTCCCGTTCTTCGAGGTTTCGGAATTCGCACCGCTCAGGAAATTGAGTCTGAACGAGTTGCCTTGAAGGCCTGTCGCGGAGACTTCACGAACTTCTCAACGGATGGACGCGGGTCGACAAGACAGGCGATCAACGTACAGACCCGTTAGTCACTGGCAGCAATCTCATAACCGACGTGGCTTCCACAAAGATCAGGTGCGTCAGGCTGTTTTCGGCGGCTCGATATCTGGGGGCAATGTTTCAGCACCTTCCTTGCCTCCACCCGAGATGATTTAACAACGGCTTCTCGGAATGATCATCGGCCCCAGGACGGCAGCCACGTCGGTTTTTCATCCATAACTGTTTTCTTACCGAGGTGAAACATGGACGCATTTCGCATCAAGATCGGGCATCAATCACCCATGGTTGGTGCTCATTGGTGTCACCCGATTGGCTGGACGCCATCAAACAAAATTTCGGACTCGAAGTTTGCGAACGGCGCCTGGCGCAACGATGAAGGTGAGATCGCCGGGATCGTCTACTTCACTCCGCATGATGAAGGTGAAGAAATCGAAGTTGATCTAGGCGATCTGCGCGTCGCCGCCTGCGGCGAATGGGAAATCTTGGAAGAAGTCACCGTCGACGAACGCAACTAGCGATTTGCACTGCCGACATTCAGCGATCGAGTTTGAACCCAAGCCTCTCCCGTCGCGGCTAAGTGCAGCGTGCGCGGTTTCTCTCGCGAGAAACATGATTTCGGGTGCCACTGGCAACGGCTTTGCGTTGCCAGTGTCTTGCCGATGTGTCAAAGAGTAAACAGTAGATGGTGACGCTGAACGTCACACACGCTCGCCACATGGTCGAAGTGATAGCCGCGGCGCGAACACACTGGTGGCTCCGAGCGGCCGCTGGCACCCAACCCGAAATCCAAACAAGCGTTATCACGCACCTAAGGCGCGGCACCAGGCATGCCGGGCATAGCGGCAGGTGCCGCTACAGGCGGTGCTTCCACCGGCGCCACAACCAAAGCGATCGTCAGAATCTCCAAGGTCGTGGAAACAACAAACACCGCGACCGCTTGGAAGAATTCTTTTCGCGTCAACTCCCAATGCTTGGAGATAAACAGGATCGGGCCAACGCAAGGAATCAAGTACATAAAGCCCCAGCCGACACTCGTCTGAAATGCCTTGGTGAGCAGTGCGAGGCCGGTCGTGATGCTCGCGAGTGCAGTTCCGATTCGAGCACCGACCAGGACGCCCTTCGTCACACCGGCATCGGTCAAGGTGCCATACAGCATTCCGCCGATGCAACCCATGATCAAAAAGACCAGGACCAGCACAATGCCTTCGGTCGCATCTTTCTGTAGTGTCCGCGGTGCGTCATCATCGTCGTCTGGATTGCGGCGGGCTTTCGCGACGTACTTGTAATCCTTCGCTTTGTCCACCAGTTCCAGTCGGTCTCGGAAGTAATAGGTAAACAACCCATTCACGCGCATGTTGAACATGGCGATGAAGCCGATCGGCAGGCACATGACCACCAACACAATCACCGGACCGATCAGCGGTTTGAAGTCGACATCGGCTGGCTTGCCGATCGCCGTGATGTCGACGGGCTTTGCGTTCTTACCCTTCGGAGCGTTCTCTGCCGCAAGCAGTTGGCGATTGATATCCGCATTCGATTCCATCGTCTGCACGACGTTTTGAATGTCATTCCCCCAGACCCCGGCGATCAATCCGATCGCGGCGAAGTTGGGAATGTTGGTCAGCAGAATCCACATCAGCCAGACCGAACAACCACCCAGAGTTCGCCCCCAGTATTGAATGACTTTCCAGAACATCCAGGCCGGGACGGAAATAGGCATCGTCATATGAGACATCGTAATCGGCAGCATCCAGACAATGGGCAGCAAGCCCGCTCCGATGCAGGCGGCCATCACCCACTCGGGCTGTCCGCTGTAGTGGACCAAGTAGTAGCCCAACACAGCGGGCAATAGCAAAACGGGCCCCGCCCCCACCAAGGCCCAGGCCACTCCGATCACTCCCTTGGAACTGGCCAGGAAGAAATCGAAATTGAGCTTCTTGAATTTATCTTTACGCTCCAAAGTCAGCTTGATGACTTCGGTATCCAGGTACCACAGCCAACCCGGGATCACCAGGAACGAGACAGAGAAGCACAGCGCGAAAAACGCCCGCGGCGGCCAGGCGGAGATCCACAGATACATGAAGGCACAGAACAGCGAAATGAGCAAGCTGACCAGCGTATAGGCATCGGTCCGCCAGGCGAGCAACACGTTCTTGCCGACAAACTTGCCCGCGTTCTTGGCCAGCCCCGGATAGAAGTCCGCCGGATCCGGACCTCGTAGCGCTCTCTTTCTCGCCTTGACTCCCATGCCCCCCGCTTCGACATCGAAGCCGCATTTGGGACATTCCGTCTCTTCTTCGTCCATCTCGTGCATGTCGTAGCCGCATTTCGGACAGATGCGGGCATTCGTGTCTTCAGCTCGGCGCAAATCGAGCGCCATCAGGGCGTCTTCAGAATCGACTCGCTTCTTTGGTTTAGGCGCTGCAGCCGCGGCGGCGGGCTTCTTCTTCGGCTTGATGACTTTGGAGTCGTCAGCATCACCCGCCGGCACGGCGATTTTGGTGTCGCATTGAGGGCACTTGACCGCCTTGCCACGTGCGGCGTCGGGAACAGTCAACACTTTGTCGCAGCTCGTGCAGCGAACCTTGACGGGCATAGAAGTCGCTTTCGGGATTTACAGGCCGCTGCCGAACACTGAGGAGAGCGAATGCCGTCCGGCAACACAGCGGAAATCGGAAGTATGTCTGGATTCTCTGAAAGTTTACGGTCGGACAGGCCATTCCCGCAACGCAGCCAGACCGGTTGTGACATGGAGTTCTGCGATTACCTGAACTTTTCCTGTAGGGCCACCTTACCATCGAAACCTTTTGGAGGATGCAGGGGTTTAAAGTATCATCCGAGCAACAACGAAAAGCACGTTCTGAACGCTGTCAGTGCGGCCCTCTATGACTCCAAGGAGTCGGCAATGATCCTGCGATGTCGATGGTTCTCAGTTAGCCTAGCTTTGGCGTTGACTTACGGCATCACGGCCTCAGCCGACAATCACACGACGTCAAGCTCTTCTTCGGCTCCTTCTGATTCCAAGACAGTCGCCGCCGAAGTCGATCGATTGATCCTGACCGATCTCCGCCGGAGCGGGGCAAAACCGGTGGACCGTTGTAACGATGCTGATTTTCTACGGCGAGCCACCCTGGATATCACAGGCCAACTCCCTTCGCCGCGTGACGTCACGATATTTTCGCTCGACCCGGATGCGGACAAACGCCAAGTCCTGATCGAGCAACTGCTGCGATCGCCCGAATACGGCAAGAATTGGGCTCGCTACTGGCGCGATGTGATCTACATGCCCGCCACCGATGTTCGAGCTCGAATCGCTCAAGCTGACTTTGAAAAATGGATGGCGCTCAGACTGGATTCGGGGGTCGGCTGGGATCGAATCGTCACCTCAATGCTCACCGCGACCGGTGATGTGCGTGAACATCCCGAGACCGCCTTACTGATTGCTCAGGGTGGTCAATCTGAAGAAATTGCCGCGGAAGCCTGCCGCATTTTTCTGGGAATCCAGATGCAGTGCGCGAACTGCCACGATCATCCTTCGGATATCTGGAAACGCGATCAGTTTCATCAACTGGCCGCCTACTTCCCACGCATCGCCGTTCGACAGACTCAGCAACCGCTCGCTTTCGAAATCGCGTCGGTCAACAGCGACCGAGGACGCGGCGAATTCATGCGTGAGAACCCCGAGCAATTCGTCCGATTCAACGACCGCAATGGCGACAGCAAGATCACCAAAGAAGAGATGCGAGCACGTGCATCAATGATGCCCGGTGGTGGCATTCCCGCTCAGCTAGTGAATCGCATCTTCGAGCAAGGTGACAGCAACAAAGATGACGCCCTCACCGCTGAAGAAATCAAATCGATGCCTGTTCCAAATCAGGCTCGACGAGGTTCCACCGAACACTACATGCCCGACTTGAACGATCCCGCCTCCAAAGGGAAATTGATTCAGCCCAAGTTCTTTGTCGACGAGTCATCTCCCGGACAGGGCCTTTCTGACGAAGGCCGACGAGCCGCCGTCGCGAAATCGTTTACATCTCGCAAAAATCCGTGGTTCGCGCGAGCCATCGTCAACCGTATCTGGGCCGAGTTCCTGGGCGAAGGGTTTTATATGCCGATCGACGACATGGGACCAACGCGCACAGCGCGGTTCCCCGGAGCGATCGATGCACTCGCGAAAGGCTTCGTGTCAAACGATCACGATGTACGCTGGCTGGTGCGAACGATCGCGATGACTCAGACCTATCAACGCAAAGTGGCTGCGAAACCAATCGCCGAGGATGCCCTGCCTTTTGCGGCGGTCACACCAACGCGACTGCGAGCGGACTTGGTGTTCAACTCGTTGTTCCAGATCCTGGGTATCGATGAGAACTCAATGGAGGGTCGGGGAGCGATGGGCGGACCGCGGGCCTATCAACGAGGTCCCCGATTCCAGTTCGACTTCCTGTTCGGAGTCGACCCTTCGATCCCGAAAGACGACATCACCGGCAACGTGCCGCAGTCGCTGTACCTGATGAACTCCAACACTCTGCGAGCGGCCCTCACCGCCAACAACAACACAAGACTCGGCAAGATGCT
>DASYEA010000273.1:0-2494 GCA_036499265.1 Schlesneria sp.
CCAGTAGTGTTGTTCGCTGATTGATTTGTCCGGCGCTGATTCAGGGAGGTTTCCCGATGAAATACGTGTTTCTGGTTCTCGAGAACATCCGACGCAACATGATCCGCACGATCCTGACCGGGTTGGGCACAATGGTCATGGTCCTAGTCGTCACGCTCGTCTTTACTGTCCTGACGTCACTCGACAAAGCCACCACGGAAAAGCAAAAGAATCTGAAAGCGATCGTCACAGAAAAGTGGCAAATTCCCAGCATGATGCCTTACTCCTATGTGCAAGCACTCAGCGAAGGCGGAGCCGATCCGAGCGATCCCGAATCTGCTCACCCGGACGACTTCATGTCGTGGGGATTTTACGTCGGCTCTACCGAAGAAAATCCGGCCAAACGCAGTTTTGAAAACATGTTCTTCGCCTTCGTCATGGAACCGGAAAAAGCGAGGACGATGCTGGATGAAGTTGACGCCCTGTCGGATGAGGAGGCACTCCCATTAACGGCTGCAATTCAAAAAATGAAAGATGTCCCCAACGGGGTCATAATTGGCCAGGAACGCCTCGATAAGATGAAGAAGCGAGTTGGTGATCGCATCACTGTCTTCGGCCGCAACTATCGTGACTTGAATCTCGAATTGGAGATCGTCGGCACCTTCCCCAAAGAACCAGCCCGATACGCCGATAGCTCCGTCATCAGTCGCGAATACTTCAACCGACAACTGGACGCTTATCAACGATCGCACAACAACCAGCCGCATCCGATGGCCGAAAAGACATTAGGGTTGGTCTGGCTAAGGCTGGGCAATCGTAAGACGTTTAACAAAGTCTCAGAACAGATTCTGAAATCTCCCTCGTTCACCAGTCCCGCCGTGAAGATCGAAACGTCGTCCACAGGGATCGGTGCCTTTTTGGAAGCCTGGCGCGACATCATCTGGGCCATGCGCTGGTTGATGACACCCGCCTGCATGCTGGTGCTGTCCCTCGTCATTTCGAATGCCATCAGCATCAGTGTCCGCGAACGGCAACTCGAATTTGCCGTGATGAAAGTTCTTGGTTTCCATCCCAATCAAATTCTCTCACTGGTGCTGATCGAGGCTTTACTTGTGGGAGTTCTCTCGGGTCTGCTCAGCGCGGCACTCACTTACGCCTTGGTGAATGGCATCTGGGGCGGCCTTCCGTTCCGAATTGCTTTCTTCCCCAAATTTGCTGTCCCCATTGATGCGCTGTGGTGGGGAGCTGCGATGGGTGCGGCGACGGCGTTCGTGGGGAGCTTTTATCCGGCTTGGCAGGCGCGGTCCGTGAAGGTTTCTGATGTGTTCGCACGAGTCACATAGGCTCGGCAGCCCATCGCGGTGAAACTCTCTTGCTGCTCACTTTGACAAAGTATTCCAATGCTTGACCTGAATATCTTCGCTGCCGCCCCCTGGCATCTGTCTACTGATTCGCCAATCTTGCTGGGCGTATTCAGTTTTGTTGTGGTGGCGATTCTCGCTTTGATTTTCATGGGCAGAGTACCGCTCAGCTACAACCTGCTGAATCTTCGCATTCGCTGGGTGACGACGTTGATGACAGCCTTGGCTTTCACGTTGGTTATCGGCCTGCAAACCGTGATGCTTGCTTTCGTCAACGGTATGTATGCCATGACCGACTCCACAGGTCAGCCGGGCAACATCCTGATTCTATCAGAGGGATCTACCGACGAAATCTTCAGTAATCTTGGGTTCGCTGATGCGACCGACCTGGAGACTCAAGAAGGGGTTCTCAAAAAGGACGGCAAGGCGATGGTCAGTCGTGAGACCTACCTGAACGTCGTACAGCCGATCGTCGATCATAAGCCGGGTCGACCGACTCGTCGGTTTCTGCAGGTGCGCGGCGTCGAAGTCCCTGCCATGTCAGCCCTCGTTCACGGAATGAAGTTGGGGGCCGGCAGCGAGTGGTTTTCTGATGCAGGTGTTCGCGAAGTCGTGAAGGGAGGAGAAACCGCGATCGAGGTTGTCCTTGGGCACGGCATCGCGAGCGATTTGGGAGATGATCGGAAGCCCGCGGCGCTCGCCTCCGCGAAGAACAAGGAACGACTTGATATCGGAGACCTGTTCGATGTCGGGGGCCGACATTGGGTTGTCACTGGCGTCATGGAACCAACCGGATCCCTTTACGATTCCGAAGTCTGGACCAAGCAATCTCAAATTGGAGCATTGTTCGGCAAGCCAAACTATACGACCTTCGTCCTGCGTGCTGACCCGGATTTTCGAAAGGCGCAGCGCGAAGAGTATCTGGAGTCTCGCAAGAAGAAGGCTGAGGAGTCCTACCAGAAAGCACTAGCGGAGCGAGCCGCCGATCCAACTCTGCCAAAGCCAATCTTGGAAGATGTCAAACGTCCGACCAGTGACGACGCCTGGGGCGCGGAAATGTTGCGAGACTTCTTCGCCAACGAATACACCAAGGCCCGGCTCAGCCCTCAGGTGGAGACGACCTATTTCTCGGCAATGACACAGACGAATGTGCA
>DASYEA010000274.1:0-2411 GCA_036499265.1 Schlesneria sp.
ATGAGCTTCGATGAGTTCTTCGATGAGAGAATCCGCGTCATGCCCTGGTTCAGCGAACATCACCGTAATTTCGCCGTGTCGAAACTGGCGTTCCAGACCAGAGGGGGCTTCGATTGCGTCGAAAACCACGGTGCAGCGGACTCGTTCCTCAGCAGTCAACTCATTGGTCAATCGCACTAACAACCGATGACGCTGGCGGTGAAGGTCACCCGGCGCGTACTTGGCCTGAGACAATCCAGCCTCGTGAAGCAGGTTGTAGCCATCGACAATGAGGAACGCGGCCGACATCGATTGGAATCCAGAAGATGAACGTTTCGACGCGGAACTATTCCCGTCCGGCCGGATCGGTATTGTACGAGGTCTGTCAAACTTCAGTGACGCGGAAGCGAATTTCTCCGCCGATGACGACCGCTTTGACCTGTCCCTGCAACTTCCAGCCGCTAAATGGAGTGTTGCGGCTTTTAGAACGAAACTTCGCTGGCTCAACGGTCCAACTTGCCTGGGGATCGATCACAGTGACATCGGCAGACACTCCAGTGGCCAATGTCCCGGCTTCGGTCCACCCCAGAATCCTCGCGGGGCCCGTGGTCAGTTTACTGATCAACTGCAGCCAAGAGAGTCTCCCGGGCTCGACGAGTGACTTCACGCAGAGTGGCAACAGCGTTTCGAGTCCGACGATGCCAAATGGAACTTGATCCAACTCGCGATCTTTCTTTTCCGACGCCCAAGGCTGGTGATCGGCCGAAATCGCATCAACGGTGCCGTCCACCAGCCCGTCGATCAGAGCCCGCATGTGGTCTTCAGTGCGGAGCGGCGGGCGCACCTTATAGTTCGCGTCGTATTTCTGCATGTCCGCGTCGGTCAGAACGAGGTGATGTGGCGTAACATCGCACGTCACCCTAATCCCACGCTGTTTCGCTCGGCGGACTTGTTCGACAGCTCCTTGGGTCGAGATCGACATCAGGTGGATGCGACCGCCCGTCAGTTCGGCTAGCGCGATATCGCGGCTGACCATGATTTCCTCGGCGGCGGCGGGCATGCCGCGCAGCCCGAGCGCCGTCGAGTAGTACCCTTCGTGCATCACCCCGCTGGCAGTGAGCGTCGGGTCTTGCGGATGAACGAAAATCGGACGATCGAACATGCGGGCGTATTCGAGCGCTCGCCGCATGATCTCGGCACTGGCGATGGGCGAGCTGGAATCGGTGAACGCAACGGCACCGCTTCTCGCAAGCTGCCCTAAGTCGGCCAGTTCTTCGCCTGCATGGTTGCGAGTGACTGCTCCCAGCGGATAGACGCGACAGTTTCCCGCGCGTTTCGCCTGTAGGACGACATATTCCGCAGCGGCCGCGTTATCGACGACAGGAAGAGTATCTGGAAGTGCGGCGATCCGAGTGAATCCACCCGCGAGTGCCGCCGCCGTGGCGGTAGCGGTCGTTTCATCTTCTTCGAAGCCCGGATCACGGACGCCGACGTGGGTGTCGATGAAGCCTGCGCAGACGATGCATCCGGTGGCGTCAAGGATTTCGTCCGCCTGGCCCAGATTAAAGCCGATTTCGGCGATGCGGCCATCACGGACGATCACGTCGCCAACGCGGTCCAGTTCCCGGCTGGCATCGATCACTCGACCGCCACGAATCAACAAGGAAGACATGAGTTGCAGGGCCTTCGGCGCGGGATTGCTTCCGTCAAAAATCTCAATGCTGTCCCGACCCAGGTCGGGCCTCGTGCAGCAACGACAGGCAGGCCATACGAATGAACAAACCATTCGTCACCTGATCCAGAATCACACTGCGGTCGCCGTCTGCCACGTCAGGCGTCAGTTCGACACCACGATTGATTGGTCCGGGTGCAAGAATCAGCACGTCTTTGCGCGCCCGCTGGACGCGATTGCCATTCATCCCGAAGAAGTGGGCATACTCGTAAATCGATGGGAAGAACGCACTTCGCTGTCGCTCGGCCTGGATTCGGAGCAGATTAATCACATCAGTCCTGGGGACGATGGCGTCTAGACTATGACTGATTTCGACACCGAGTCGTTCGATTTCCGGAGGAATCAGTGTGGCCGGGCCACAGACGATCACCTTCGCCCCGAGCGTCGTCAGTCCCCAGATATTCGATCGAGCAACGCGGCTGTGCAGGATATCGCCGACCAAAGCAACCGTCAGGCCAGCAATCTGCCCGCGATGTTCACGAATGGTGAAAATGTCGAGCAGCCCCTGAGTCGGATGCTCGTGCGTGCCGTCGCCCGCGTTGATCACTCCCGCGTTGAGATGTTTCGTCAGATGATAGGGAGCGCCCGAGGTGCTGTGCCGCACGACCATCTGGGTCACGCCCATCGCTTCGATATTGCGGGCCGTGTCGATAAAGGTTTCGCCCTTCGACAGGCTGCTGCCCGAAGCGGTGAAGTCGAC
>DASYEA010000275.1:0-2053 GCA_036499265.1 Schlesneria sp.
CAGCCGTTCGTCCCATCCTACGACATTATTACCCCGTGGTGACTGTGCATCGTGATCATCCCCAACTCGGGTACTTCAATGGACTGGGGTCTAAAGGAGCATTACAGGCCCCATGGCTGGCAGATCATTTCGCTGGATTTCTGTTGGGCGAACAGACGCTCGATCAGGCTGTTTCGGGCCATCTCTATGATAGAAGCACCGTTGCAGGAACCGCCGCAAATCAGCAAGCAGGCAGTCAACCGATTCCTCCAACTCTGCCGATCTCGTTGACCGAAGTCGCACACTCGCTGATTGGAGCAGTATTGAAACCCGGTAATGTCACGGTCGATGCCACTGTCGGAAACGGGCATGACACGCAGTTTCTGGCAACGTGTGTCGGATCCTTGGGGCACGTCTACGGCTTTGATATCCAAAGCGTCGCGATCGAAGCGACACGGCAGCGGCTGACAAGCCTTGGAATGCAAAACGTGATGCTATTGCACCGCAGTCATGCGGAAATGCAAGAGGCGCTCGCGGAACTGAATGTCAAAAGCGTCAATGCGGTCACGCTGAATCTGGGCTATTTGCCATCTGGTAGCAAAGAGGTGATTACCCAGGCTGACTCGACCAGCGCCGCGATTCGAGGGGGGCTATCGCTACTGGCGTGCGGTGGGATCATGACCATTCTCGCCTATACAGGGCATGCCGGTGGTCACGAAGAAGCCTGCGCGGTCGATGCTCTACTCAAAGCCCTGCCCACCACGGAATTTGAAGTGAGTGAGCAATCGGCTGCCAAAGGCCGCAGGTCTGCTCCACGACTCTTCGTCATTCGCAAGACCAGCGGCTGATTGTGATGAGTCGCCCATCAATCGGCCGAGACTGTCGTCGGCATCACGAGGCCTTTTCCGGGTCGAAACCTTTGACGAGTTCGTCTTCCCATTCTTCGAGCAGCGGCCAATCGACGGCACACGTGCCGAAATCGGCCATGTGCTGATATTCGGTCAGGCGGTCGATCGTTTTCTGCAGCTTCGCACGGTTATTGCGGAAAATCGGACCGTGACTTGGAAGCAGCCACTCGACATCGGCATCACGGATGCGTTCCAGCGAACTGATGAATGCCGGCAAGTCAGACCCGTGGTGCGCATCGATGTTTCCGACGCAGCCGTCGCGATAAATATTGTCGCCAGAAAACAGCAGTTTCCCCAGTCGGAACGAGAGCTGACTGGGTGTGTGTCCAGGAGTATTCCACACGTCGACCTTCAGAGATCCAATGCTAAGGACATCGCCTTCGTTGATGGTTTCTTCGATTTTGATGGGTGGCAGGTTGATCGAAATTTTTTGGGCGCTGATTTCGGCATAGGTGACAATCCTGTCATTCTCTGCCAGCAGACGCTGACATTCAGGATGCCCGATCGTAATCGCCTGCGGAAGAAGTTCCTTGGCGCGTTTCATTCCCTGGATGTGATCAACATCGGCATGCGTCGCGACCAGATACTTGCAACCCGCCAAAGGAAAATCCATCTGACGAATGATGTCGATGATTTCTTCAGCGGTATCTTCGAATCCGATATCGATCAGCATCCATTCGTTCGCGTCGTGGACCAGGTACACCGAGCAGCCGAGCCGCTGGCGTGCCTGATAGTTCATTTCGATAACGTGGGGAAACACTTCGCGGCGGGCCAGCATGCTGAAGGCTTTCGTGACGGCTTTGGGTTGAATAGACGGTCGATATGGCTCAGAAAGTACTTCGCCTTTCAAGGTGAAACACCATTTTAAGGTGGCCAGCAAGATGGAACAACCGAGTCGTCTCGCGCTTGCATCCACTTGCGCTCGGGCTTACTGTTGCCCGCGTGATGTCCGAGTCTGTCAGTTGATCGAGAAGATTTGATGCCGAAGCGAAAATCCGCGTCTGAACATCCAGAGTCCACTGCATCATTTGAAGAATCGCTTGGCGAGCTACAAATGATCGTCTCCGAATTGGAAGATGGGGAAATCGGATTGGAAACATCCCTCGCCAGATTTGAGCGCGGGATTCGTCTATTACGAACTTGTTATTCAATTCTTGAGGCCGCCG
>DASYEA010000276.1:0-3558 GCA_036499265.1 Schlesneria sp.
AACGGAAGACTCGACTGTTCCCAGACCGAGACCGCGCGTCCACCGGCGCTGGAGATTGGCTTCCTGATCCAAGTTCCATCTCGCGGCGGAATGGCTGTCCCTGGAAGGACACGTAAGGTGGGGATGGCCCCCTGCGTCAGAGTTCGATTCAGCCAGAAGGGATCACGAATCAATCGCAGCGCGGCAGCCGATGTCCCCAGTAGTGGTCCATACAGGGCATGAGGACGATCCAATTGTTCCACTAGTTCGGGATGGTTCTCGATCCCGCCGGTGTAGAACCAGCCGTCCGCGTTGATGTGGGCGACATCCTGGGGAAGGCTGAAGGGATAATTGCGGATGTGGACTATTTCCGCGATTTGTCGCGTATCCAGATCCGCAAACAAATCCGCACAAACAGGCTGCAGGCCAGCTCTGCGAGCTGACCATGCGGCGGCTCGCGTGCTGCCCCCGACGATCAATACTCGTTTCATGGAAGTCAACGTCCTGAAAATGGGGATACAGGGCAATCCAATTCGGTTGCGCGATCAATCAAACTCAATCTGAGTGACGAGCTCTTTTCTGACCACGAATCTGAACTGCGAAAGTCCCGTTTGAGGGTCCGACCGCTGGAAAACTGGTGTTGTGATTGGTATGACTTGCTGCGTCTGCGGCGACGGTCACGCGACCGGACTCCCCTTTCCATCAAGGGTGAGGGCCGACTTCGAGATTTACTGAACAGGATTACACCATGTCGTTTTATGTTGGGGAAGCCCTCGCCGGCGAAGGTAACGAGATTGCGCACATCGATCTGCTGATTGGCGACAAGTCCGGTCCGGTCGGGGTCGCATTCGCCAACGCGCTAGCCGATCAAAAGGCTGGACACAGCAACCTGCTCGCCGTTTTGACGCCAAACCTGGCTGTCAAGCCTTCGACCGTCATGATCACCAAGGTCACGATCAAGGGTGCCAAGCAAGCCGTTCAAATGTTCGGCCCAGCCCAATACGCTGTCGCCAAAGCTGTCGCCGATTCGGTCGAAGCTGGCGTGATTCCCAAGGATCAAGCCGAGAAGCTGGTCATCGTCTGCGGCGTCTTCATTCACTGGGAAGCCAACGACGACAAGAAGATCTTCCAATACAACTACGAAGCCACCAAGCTGGCCATCGCCAGCGCGATGAAGAATGCCCCCAGCGTCGACGAAATGCTGGCCAAGAAAGATACTGCGAAGCACCCATTCTCGGGTCTCGAATAATTCGTTCCCGCAGCGCGATAGACGAACTAGCCCACGGGATACCAGATCCCGTGGGTTTTCTCTTTGCACTCTGACTAAAGCGCCAGCACATGAAGAAGATTCTTATCCAGCTTGATACGGATTCGCTACCTAGCACCTTCGATCGGGTCGTCGCTGTTGATGCGGGTGCGGATGAAATCTTCAGTTATGGCGGTATTACGCCTGAAAACGTCGAGCCATTGGTTCACGGCGCTATTTTTACTCGTAGTCCTTCAGACTTGATGCATACTGCCATCTTTATCGGCGGCAGCAACGTCGGCGCAGGCGAGGCGGTTTACGAGCGTGTAAAAAAGACGCTGTTTGGTCCATTCTCGGTGTCGATCATGATGGACTCGAACGGGTCCAATACGACGGCCGCTGCGACGGTTCTCTGTGCCATGCACCACCTTAATTTGGCCGAAACGTCGGCGCTTGTCTTAGCCGGGACCGGTCCCGTTGGGTTCCGCGTTGCGCAGCTATTGCTGAGCCAGGGGGCTCATGTCTCACTGGCATCGCGGTCGTTGGACCGTTCCAAGGAGGCCTGCGAACGCCTCGCCAAGATCTGCGACGCTGCGAAAGTAAGTCCTTGCGAATCGTCAACTTCCGCTGGGCTGGATGCTGCGGGAAAAGGCGCTCAATTGATCATCGCTGCCGGGGCCGCAGGTGCGCAACTCATCTCCGATGATCAATTGCGTTCAATGGCCACTCTTAAGCTCGCTATCGATCTGAACGCTGTTGCTCCCGCCGGAATTGGAGGCGTTGAGGTCATGGACAAGGCGACAGACAGACATGGCGTCTTGACCTATGGTGCTATTGGGGTCGGCGGCACCAAAATGAAAATTCACCATGCCGCCGTTCGCAGGTTATTCGAATCGAATGACCGTCGCTTTGACACCACTGCCTTGTTTGAATTGGGTCATCATTTGATGCCGCGTTGATTTTACGGCGCCAGGCGATTGCTGCCTAAGACTTCTTTTCTTCGTAAGTCGAAAGCTCGATATCACCGAGATCTTGCTTGCCGCCAATCTTCTTCTCGGGGACTTCGATCACGATCGGGGTCTTTTCTGCCGTGAATCGATCGTTCAGTTCGTCCTTTTTTCCTTTGCCTTCTTTCCAATGGCGCACTGCCAGCTTGTATGTGCCAGGTTTGACACCGTTGCCGGGACCGCGGATTTCGAATCGACCGTCTTTGTCGGTCTTTCCAAACTCTCGTGGGATCGCCGGACTATTGGATAGTAGTGTCACTTCCACCATGCCCAGTCCAACATCAGGCCGTACCAGTTCCATGGCCTGTCCGTTGTTCAATAACCGCCCAGTGAGAATCACCCCTTTGGGAATGGCAGGTTGTCCACCACACCCGCTCAGCGTCAAACTTGCGGCTATCAACAGTAGACAAACCAATTGACGAGAACGCATGCAGAGAATTCCTGTTGTTTGAGGAGAACAAAAACTGCGGTCGGCTCGACTTCGTGGCCCGCGATTACGGCACCTCAACGGGCTTGCCGTCACCACGAGTTCCAAGCAATCCAAACACAGTCAGATCGATATTGTAACTGATAGGCCGAACGGAACCATCGGCAAACAGCGCGTTGAACACCTGTTGATGCGATGACCCAAATCGTTCTTCTCCGGATCCTGCCGTAATGGTATCAACACGCGGGTCAAGATTTGTAAACCGGATCACATCGTGATCGTAACCAGACGAATAACCTTCGTTATCATCCCCTTGATAACTACCCAACCCTCGGGTATCCAATCGCTTTTCGCCAATCGCGAGCGTATTGGAAGTGCCATCGATCATGTCGCTAAAATGCATCAGGTTGCCCGTCTGATCTGCATTGGTGTAGACCATGAATCCATCGTTCGCCCCTGTCGCCACCGATGCTGCATAGTCAGTTTGCCCATGTTGGTATGTACCACTGGGGCCGTACCAGCTTGCAGCCAGCGGCAATGCGTTCGCCGGTCGGCGAGACGGGCAATACAATGCAGGGATGGCCGCCGAGATAATCAGCATCTGGCAGTCCGCCACGGTCGTTTTGTTCCCACCCTTCCAAGTATTGGCTTGTTCAAGATAAGGAAGGATCTGGTATCCCCAGCCCGCTCTTTGACGCGGAGCCACTTCGGGTGTGCCGACGGAAACCATATCCGGAGCATAGGTCCAGTCGACGCCAGCAGACGGAAAGAACCCGTAGACATCGTGATGATTGTGAAGGGTCAGGCCAAGTTGCTTTAGATTGTTGCGGCATTGAGTGCGTCGGGCTGCCTCTCTTGCCTGCTGAACCGCAGGAAGTAGAAGCGCGATTAAGACCGCA
>DASYEA010000277.1:0-10766 GCA_036499265.1 Schlesneria sp.
TTCGGGAGTTTGCCCCGCATCGGGTAGCACAATCACATGCGCGATCGGGGATTGAAGCGGCTCAATTAGCAGTCCTTCCGCTGTGACTCCATCCAGCACGGTCCAGCGGACTCGAAAGACTCGTCCATTGGGCCGTTCCAGCACCATCGCCGGCTGATCATCTTGTGCAACTCGCTCCAAGTGGACAGGCACTCGCTGATCGACCAGGCCAATGATTTTTCGCAACCGCTGACGATTCGGAGCAATCGACTTTTCGTAAGCTTCTCGCGACGAAGTATCGCGGTCCCATTGAAAATCACGCTTCTGGATCGCGGCCGCAATCTTGGCTTCCACAAACTTGTGCAAGCCGACCATCATGCGATCCGCCAGATCACCTTCCCAAGTCAGCGGCTCCGTGCCAGGCAACGGCTCGACAAGGTCATCGCCTCGAGCCGTCGCCAGACTCATGAACAAACAAACGCCGATCAGCATCAGACGCATCATCCGGCATCCTTCGAAGTCAGCGTTCGTCGATCATCAGTGAAAGATCAAGCTTGCCTATGGCTTGGCAAAGACACTGTCTTCCAGTTTCTCTTTCGGTTTGGAACTGATCACTTCAATGTCGACATACGGTTGCCCCTCACGCTTAATGTTCACCTTCTTGGCGTGAGGAATTCCTTCACCTAGGTTGAAGTCGCTATACGTCGTTTCCTGTGGCACGTCCTTGGAGGTCGCTTCGTCGCGGACAATCGCTTCAGTACGGACGAGGCGGAACGTCTCTTTGTCAAAGTACATCTTCAGTGGGCGGCGACCTTCGCGAGTGACCTTCACGCCGACGGCCGGTCGCTTGTCGACATCGGACTCACCCAGAGCTGTCAGTTCGAACGCTTTGTTCTTTAATGGAAGCAACGTCGCCAACCATGCGGCGTAAGCGGCTTCTTTCGCTTCAGTCATCTGGTCTTCGGTCATCTCACTTGTATTGTCGAATAGTCGTTGCCAGCCACGGTCACGATCCAAGACACTGGTAAAACCGATCGACTGACCGTCGGCGGATAGAGAAACAGCCATCCGATGCTGGTCTCCTCCTTGCGAAGCCAGTTCGCCGGACATTGGGGTGGGGGATCCAATCAGATACAGCGTCCCCTTGATCTTCGCAGTCCTGGCGGGAAACTTCGCTAATAGAGTTGCTCCCCCATTTTTCTCAATCACCGTGTTGATCAGATCCCGCGCAGCAGCGTCCTCTGCGGACGCTGCTGTCGAGATCGCCAGTGCGAGTGCCATTCCGACGGGTATGTAATGCGATAGTCTCATCAGACTTCCTTAGTTCAATGAATTGCCAAGAGACACGACGCACCCCTTTGATGCGACGGTCCGCAAGTTTGCATTCGCGATCGACCGCAAGCCTACTGTTGCAGGAAGATGCCAACCAGCTTGGCGATGTTTTGCACCTGAATCACTGGGACATCAAGCTGCGATTGCAACGAGTTGGCTTCCGTTCCGATCGAGAAGCCGATAAATGAGGGTTCCAACTTCAAGCCGCTCAGTGCCTCGGTATTGACCGGCACATCTTGTTCGCTTGCCAGTTGCGCACCGTTCTGGACCATCCGCGCGACATCGAACAACGCGATAATATTCGCCTTGGCAGGGAACCGCTTGCGAGCGGCTGCGGCGGCCGAATCTCCTGTTTTCGTCGAATCAACCGCGGCCTGTAGACCCTGCATTTCGGCCTTGCCACCACCAGTCGTCTGCAGCGTTCGGGTCGGCTGATACATCACTAGTTGTTGCATCCCATCGCCACCAAACAGGGCTGCCATCACTTTTTGTTGAATTTCAACACCGGGGTTGGAATCATCGAATTCCTGTTTGATAGTGACGCGATCGACATCGACGCCGCCGATCTTTTCGGCATTGGGCTCCAGACTCGTTTTCTGCGTAAACGTCGGGGTATGCAGTTCGCTAATCGACTTCAGCAGCTTGTGGCTAAGCTCTTTCAGGCCTTTCGTGGAGTTAACTACCGAAACCGCGCCCCCGTGAAAACCTGGAGCTTTTGGTCCGACATCCAGATACATCGCCATCTCTTCGTACTTGACCTTCGCCAGTCCCTTCATCGCCGCATCGAGTTCCGCCTTCTGCTCGTCGGTTGCATCGGTCAGCATCCCTTTCGTCATCTGCATCGACCATTCGATCATGTTCGACAGATCGCCCTTGAAGCCGATGTAAGCGGCCTTGCCGGCAGGCAGCTTCCCCATTAGTGCCAGGTCGCCCGTTGTCTGGCGAGCCAGGAACTTCGAACTGGCGCTCCCGTCGGCCAGTTGCACGCGGTCTTCGAGTCGAATGGCCGTCTTGGTGAATGAGGCTCCCAACACGAAGCTGTTCGTGTCGCGAATACCGGCCAACAAGGCCTTGCCGATCGTTCGATACATATCAAACGCCGCTTCTAACTGAGGGCGTTGAGCTTCCGGCAATGCATTTGTGAATTGATCGATCAGCGCATCAAGTTGTGGCTCGGCTTGGTCCAACTCGTCCGAAAAATCTTCAGCCAATTGCTTCACGTTGACGAGCAGCGCCACATCTGACGCATCAAACAGCTTCTTGGAATTCGCATCAATGATGGTGAGCAGTGATTTGCCTTCACCACCCAATCGCTGCCGAACTTCTTCCAAGGCATCATCGCTCTGAGAGTAGGCCACCAACTTCCCGTCGGCGTGAACTTCGAAAGCCGATCCCAGAGCATCCTTCACATCGTCGACGTCTTTGGCAGTCATCACAAATACGACTGTTGGAGCGGCCTGAGGCTCGGCAAACATGACGACCCAGATGTCTTGACCAAGATCGACACCCTTCAGGCCGGGATTTCCAATTACCTGTCCAATGGCTGGCACACTTTGTTTCACCGTGGCTCCGAAACCCGGTTGGACGGCATCCACGAAATCGGCGAGCTTACCCACCGATGTCTCAGGCGCTTTCCATCGCAGCACAACGGCAGCCGTATCAGGGACCGCGTCCACGGCCTGGGCACCATAAGAATGCGATATGCCAACGGAACAAGTCAGCGCAACAGTAGAGAACACAACCCACAAGGTTTTCATTGATCAATCCTTCGATTTGAAACTGAAGTCCCGACCGGCATGCACAGGTGAGCCGAGGGAACGAGGAAGTGCTGAACGTTTTCGCCTGCGATTATTGGCAATGGACCACAATCTGGCGAGTCAAACGGATCGTTGACGATCAAGAATCCTGTTTTGTTTATTTGAGTCGAACTTCTGCAAAAAGTTCTAGTAGAGCTTCCAGCGGCAGTCCCACGACGTTGCTCAGGCTCCCTTCCACGCGGTCGATGAAGACGCTCCCTGCCCCTTGCAACGCGTAGCCGCCTGCTTTGCCACGTGGCTCGCCCGTCAACAAATACCAGTTCAACCAGCGTTCGATATCATTCCGTATCGTCACGCGTGTCTCAACCAGTTGCTCAGCAAAACGGCCGTCCGGCGTGGTGACATAGACTGCCGTCAAAGCCGAATGCGTGCGGCCCGCATAAAAGTGTCTGAACCAGTCTGCCACGACTTCGCGCCAATCGTCGTTCTCTGGAGGATTCCCCAGTACGACGGGGTTCCCGTCGCGGTCCGTGACCACAACTGTCGTGTCGGCTGAGATCAGCAGCGTGCGTGGCAGTTCGTGCAACTCCGCTTCCTCGGCATTGAGGGCGGCGCGAACTTGTTCGGCCTTATGCCGAGCAATCTCCTGCAGCCGCCGCTTGATCGCCGCCACGTCGGTGCAGTCACCAAATCCCGCTTCCTCAGAGACAGCGGGCGGCCGAACCTCGATCAGCACAGGATGCACGATCTGCTGCAGAAGCTCCAACCGCCGCGGAGATCGTGAAGCCAAAATGTAACGTCGAAATGACATGCAATAACCTAACTGTTCAATCTCGAACTCAATGGGTCTATACCGGCCGCTTCGGATCCTTGACCAACGGCAAAGTCACACGCCTTCCCGTCCAAGCCGACTGATAGATCGCCAGCACAATCTCCACGGCTTTGCGACCTTCTTCACCAGTAATCCGCGGTGCTCGCCCCGTCTGAATCGCCTTCATGAAGTCTTTCAGTTGTTCCATGTGTCCGACGTAACTGATCGCCTTCGGATCAGCCGCGCCGCCCGTCCCGCCGGCTTGACGAGCGAATTTTTCAAGGATCGTTTTATCCTTGGCTTTTGGTTTTTCAAACTGCCACATCAGGACATTGTCCTGTTCGACAATGACCGAGCCGGTCGTTCCATGAATTTCCGTCTTCTTCAAATGTCCGGGCCAGGCACTGGTGGAACATTCCATCGTGCCGATGGCCCCATTCTTGAACTTGATCGCGGCGACACCGACATCTTCGACTTCAATTCGTTCGTGAGCCAATGTGGCCGTCAGAGCACAGACCTCTGTCACATCCCCCATGAACCATTGCAGCAGGTCAACATTGTGAATCCCCTGATTCATGTAGGCTCCGCCGCCATCCAATGCCCACGTTCCGCGCCAGCCACCCTGATCGTAATACCCTTGCGTGCGCCACCATTTCACATAGGTATCGCCTAACGTCAATTTGCCGAAACGACCCTCATCGATCGCGTCTTTCAAGGCGATATTGGCCGGGCTGAATCGCGAGGGAAAGATCGGACAAAGCAACACGCCGTTCTTGCGGCAGGCCTCCAGGATGGCATCACACCGCTTCAACGTAATTTCCATTGGCTTCTCGATCACGACATGCTTGCCCGCATTGGCCGCCTTCACGGCAGGCTCCAGATGAGCACCGCTGGGGGTGCAAACGATGACGATCTGCACGTTGCCATCCGCCAGCATCTCATCCAGGTTGCGGTAGACCTTTGTGCCGGGATTCGCCGCCCCAAACTTGTCCGCCGCTTCCTGTCGAGAACTGCAGCAGGCCACGAGCTTGGCCCCCTTGATATGCTTGATTGCTTCCGCGTGAAAATTCGCAATCATGCCGCAGCCGACAATGCCGAATCCGGTAGTGGCCATCTCGATCGAGCCTTCAATAAGTAAACAGAACCCCGTCGGTATTCTCGCCAAGAGATTCTAGTGACCAACCAGACGAAGCGTAACTGAACCCGTAGGTTATGCTTCAGCATAACTCTTCGATTGAACGTTACGACACGATCGATGATGCGGCGCCGGCCTTCGACGGAACCACCTCCTCTTCGATGCCGTAGCACAGACCGCAATCAACTCTCAACAAGGTGAGTAAGACCTTGACGACAAAGCACGAACCGGATCGGGACGCCTGCTCGTTGTTTTGTTGTATCATGCGCTCATGCACACCTTCTTCCACGGATGGCGACGGAAAGCAGGCGTAGTCACGCTGGTAATCGCGTTGGCTGCGTTGGGTTTGTGGGTACGGACCCGAGTGGCCTGCGACTTGTTCGAAATGCGTCCGAATGACACAGCTATCTTCTCTCTGGCGCTCAACCAAAGTTCAATCGAATTTAACCATCATTGGGAGGAAGCCCATTCTGGAGAATCGATCAATCGTTCACCTAAGAATTTGTTTGAATGGAGCAGCCATGCAACAAATGGCAACGTGCCGATAGACTTGTGGATCGACTATGGTCAATGGAGGTACTTCTCAATCGAGACTCACGGCGGCAGAACGAGCAGCGGCCAAGACGCATACGTGAAGGTGCCGTATCTGACCTCGGTGATTGCTCTGACCCTGCTCTCAGGCTACTTGATTTTCTACAAGCCACCGAAGCGGGCGTGAAGACCGAGTACTAACCGGCAACTGCCGACGCGCGCCTCAATATCAGCAAGACTTGATGGGCATGAACTCGGTCGGGGTGTCGCGCGTCACGCAAAATCCGTTTCAAAGCTGTCTTCGTTTGCGAGAGCACTCGGCATGATCTCTCCCGCGATTTGCTGTATCATGTCCACAAGTTCTGTCCGAAAAACGACTTAGGAAATTGTCGCGACGCCCCCCACGCTAAACAGCGGGATTCTCCCGACCCTACTCGTCCGGCAATACCTGCCGGACCTGCCATTGACGTTTTTTGCCGATTCACGCATAGTTTCGGCCCTTCCTCGTTCCACAAGCCTTTTGCCGACAGACAGAAACCGCGACCGATGTCCGAGACGCCCGATCGTTTAGAAGCCGCCCGACTGGAAAAACTCGCCAAGATTGAGGCCTTGGGTCTTGATCCCTGGGGTCAGCGTTTTGACGGCCATATCGCCATCGAAAAAGCCCGCGACCTCTGTCCAGCCGAGTCAGGTTCGGACGGCGAAACGGTTCGCGTGGCCGGACGTATTCTGCGCTGGAACGATAAGGGAAAGCTGCACTTTATCCACATCCAGGACCATACGGGCCGCATCCAGTTGATGCTGTCTCGCAAAGATGCCTCGGATGAAATGTGGGCACTCCTCGAATGCCTCGATCTGGGCGACCTGATCGGCGTCGACGGTCGCACACGCATGTCGAACTCGGGTGAAAAGACGATCGCAGTCACCGGTCTGACGATCCTCTGCAAGTCGCTGGCTCAGCCCCCAGAAAAGTTCCACGGCATCCAAGACAAGGAAGCCCTGCTTCGCCAACGCTACGTCGATCTAATTTACTCCGAAGGGGTATTGGATCGGATGTTCAAGCGATTGCGCATCATGGATTCGATCCGCCAGACGCTGCGTGGTGAGAGCTTCTTCGAAGTCGAAACACCCGTGCTGCACGCCATCGCCGGTGGGGCGGCCGCTCGTCCGTTCAAGACGCATCACAATGCTCTCGACATTCCCCTGTTCCTGCGCATCGCGCTCGAACTGCACCTCAAGCGATTGATGGTCGGTGGGATCGAACGCGTGTACGAGATGGGCCGCGTCTTCCGCAATGAAGGAGTCGACGGAACTCACAATCCCGAGTTCACGATGATCGAACTCTATCAGGCGTATGCCGACTACCACGTGATGATGGATCTGGCCGAAAAGATCATCTCGAACGCTGCTATCGCTGCGAACGGGACCGCCGTGTTGCCGTGGGGCGACAAGACCGTCAACTTCAATCCGCCGTTCCAGCGAGCGAAGTACGGCGATTTGTTCCGCGAACATGCCGGTTGTGACATGCACGACCCAGCGGCGGTGGCTGCAGTCGCGAAGACGTTGCATATCGAAACGGCCGGTCGTCATCCGGACGTGATCGTGAACGACGTGTTCGAAGCCACAGTCGAGGACAAACTGGTGGGGCCGGTTTTCGTCTACGATTACCCTTCGTCCATGTGCCCGCTGACCAAGCGTAAGCGATCCGACCCAAACATCGCCGAACGATTCGAACTGTTCGTCGACGGGATGGAACTCGCGAACGCCTACACGGAACTGAACGACCCGCGCCTGCAGGAAGAACTGTTCCGGACACAGTTAGATGGTTTGGCCGACGAGGATTCAATGGCCAAGATGGATCACGACTTCGTACGAGCCCTGAAGGTGGGGATGCCACCTGCGGGCGGAATGGGAATCGGAATCGATCGCCTGGTCATGTTGTTGACCAACACGAACAGTATTCGCGACGTAATTTTCTTCCCGTTGCTGAAGCCGGAACAACCAACGACGTAGAGTGCCGTAAGATCGCCAAGGAGGGCGATGTGACTGCCGCTTTCTTATCATTGATGCGACAGAGACTTAGCAAGCCGTGGCTGCGCTGCGCTGCCTGCTTGTGCTTGTTGTTCGTCGGCTACTTTGCAAGTGCGGGATCGATGATCGGATTGGTCTTCCATCCGCGATTGGATTCGTTGCCGTTCAACAAACAACTTCGCGCCGCAACATTTTCGCTTTATACGCCAGCGATTCTGATCAGCAAATCTCGTTATTGTCCTAGAGCAATCCGTCATCATTTGTCGTGGTCGATCGGCGAACAGCGGAAGCGAGTCTTCAGCCACGCGATGACGTTTGCGAAGCGCGGCTTCCAGGTAAACCGGACTCAACAAACCTCGCACCCGAGAATTTCGACCCCCAACTTGGGTCGCGTGGCACCAAGTTGGAGCTTTTGGGATTGGCGAAGGCATCAACTGCTCTCCTTCGGCGCATCACTGCTCGACGATGACAAGGAGATAACTTTTTCCAAGATGGATCCAGCGGCAAGAAGGCGCGCGATGCAAAGGCACAGTGGGCCTTCGCTCGAAGAAGCGAGAGGGCTTACGCCGCCCCGCTCTGAAGATCAAGTCGGCGGGTGTTCCTCAGAAGCCGGTGCGACTGTGGCACCTGAGCGAGCATTCTACGATGTTATCGACGTGAAGGTGCCACGCTTTGAAGACAGGCCAGATTTAGTCGTCGCCGAACTCGATGGTGGTCCATTCGTTACAGGCTTCGTCGACATCCGCGACGAGCGAGAACTTTCGAAGACGCAGCATGCTACGCAAGATCGAGCCTCCGTTTTTACGTTCAGAGTCGCTTGCCCTGAACTGCTGCTCGATGAATCACACATTGTGCAGTTGCAATGTTCCGCTCCCTCATCCGACGAAGATAAGAAGAGTCGAGTATTCGCTGCCTTGGCCGATCGCATTGTCTGCCAAAAAGAATTCCCGAAACGCGACGACCAGTCGAAATTGATGAGTTTTTCGTTCGGATTCAATCGCTAACTGAATTCAACACCAACGCCAAAGGATTGGCCGATGTACAAACTACTTCTCTGTCAGCGATATCTGCGTTCTCGATACATCGCTCTGGCGAGCATCATCAGCGTGACGCTGGGTGTGGCGACGATGATCGTCGTGAATGCCGTAATGGCGGGATTCAGCAGCGAGATGCGATTGCGGATCCAGGGGATCCTGTCCGACATCATTATTGAAACTCGCAGCTATGACGGCGAGGCGGATGCCGAACTGCACAAGGAAATGATCGAACGACTGATTGGTCCCTTCGTTGCCGGTGTAACCTCGACTGTCGAAGTCTATGGGATGCTGAGCTTCGAGTATGGCGGTCAGTACATTCATCATCCGGTCACATTGATCGGGATTGATCCCGGCAGCAAGTCCGAAGTCGGTCCACTGATGGACTATCTGCAGAGCTATCATCGACAGGACAACGGACCTGACAGCACTGCAGCCGAACGGACCAAGGATCACAGGCCAGACTGGTCGTTGACCCCAAGTGCCAACGAATATCGTCAACGTATCGCCGCCTTGGCTCGCGACAAGGCAATCTTCCTGAAAGAACTCAAGCAACAACGTCACGGTGGTGCCGAACAGGGTGGCGAAACACCTGCCGTCCCAAATAGTGAAGATCCCTTCGACGGGATGGAACGTGACGAAGGTCATACGGTTGCTGCCGAGGCCAAATTGGGCGAGTTGCAAACGGGTCGCCTATACGTCGGCAGTAACCTGATCAGCTTTCCTCACATGGACGAGACGACCAAACAGATGCGCACGATCTACATGGTGCGCCCTGGTAATGATGTGAAGGTCAGCACGGTCACAGCCGGAACTCCCAAGCCAGCCTACTTCGACGCCACTGTCGTCGATGTCTTCAAGAGTGGAATGAGCGAATACGATTCGAATCTGGTCTTCTGCAACCTCGAATACTTGCAACACGTTCGCAAAATGGTCACTCAGAACGCAGACGGTACCGAATCGCGCGCGATCACTTCGGTGCAGATCAAGCTGAAGGATTACCACGACTCCGACAAGGTGCTACAGATCCTCCGAGATAATTTCCCAGCCGATCGCTATACGGTCCGCACGTGGGAGCAGAAGCAGGGGCCGCTGCTGGCGGCAGTCGATGTCGAATCATCGATCCTGAATATCCTGCTATTCCTGATCATTGCGGTGGCCGGATTCGGGATCCTCGCGATCTTCTTCATGATCGTCGTCGAGAAGACTCGCGATATCGGCATCCTGAAGGCTCTTGGAGCTAGTTCATCCGGCGTGATGTCGATCTTTTTGAGCTACGGGCTGTCGCTGGGTATGGTAGGCAGCGGAGTCGGAGTGATGGCCGGTCTGCTGTTCGTCTACTACATCAATGAGATCGAAAAGTTCATCACGTTTATCACCGGCCGAAAGGTCTTCGACGAGAAGATCTACTACTTCAAAGAGATTCCGACTCATATCGATGCGTTAACGATTTTCTGGGTCGCGTTGGGTGCAATGGCAATTGCAGTTCTTGCCAGCGTCCTGCCGGCTCGTCGAGCCGCCCGGTTGCAGCCGGTCCGCGCCCTGCGATACGAATAGCGTTCACTTCCCGTCACCGAGTTCGATAGGCTCACACGTGATCTGATCACGAACCAGGAGTGGCAGCCATGCCGACGGTTACCAGTAAGTTCACCAGTCCGAAGTCCGCGTCGCTCCGAGAGACATTCCCGATGGCAGAACCACAGATCGCCGCCTTTTCTGTCGAGAAGGCCTACCGCAAAGGGGATCACCTGGTTCCCGTATTGCACGGCGTGGATGTGTCGGTTCGCAAAGGCGAGTTTCTCTCGATCGTGGGCCAGTCGGGTTCGGGAAAAAGCACCCTGCTCCATTTGCTCGGGCTGCTCGATGCACCGGACATTGGTGAAGTACAACTCGACGGTCAGCGGATCGACGACTTGCCATCGCGAACTCGGGATCAACTTCGCAACCGTGTCTTCGGATTCGTCTTTCAGTTCTACCACTTGCTGCCCGAACTGAGCCTGATGGAAAACGTACTCAGTCCGCTCATGATCCGGCATTCGATCTGGGGCTACTGGAAGCGTCGTCGCGAATACCAGGACCGAGCGCGCGAGATGATCGATCGCGTTGGCCTGGGTCACCGCCTGACCCATAAACCTTCGGAATTGTCAGGCGGCGAG
>DASYEA010000278.1:0-2133 GCA_036499265.1 Schlesneria sp.
GCCGGCGGTATATCGAAATGCCTTGGGCGGCAATGCGGTTTCTCCTCGCCGCCACCAAGAAACAGTCGCGGCGGCTGCGTTTCGAACAGATCCTGCTGCTGATCGTCCGGACATTGATCGTCCTGCTGGTCGCCGCGGCACTGGCTCGGCCCTCGGTCGAAACGTTTGGCGAATATTTTCGAGCCGAAGGGCCGCGGCACAGAATTATCGTCATTGATGCAACGTTCAGCATGGGCTATCGGTCGCCGGACAAGTCCCGTTTCGATCGTGCTCGCGAACTGGCTCGGCAGATCGCCGGAACCGCTCGTCAGGGCGATGCCATGCAGCTCGTTCGCATCGGCGAATCGATGCCGCGCGTCGTCATCAAGCAACCCGCCTACCAGACGTCGGCCGTGCTGGAAGAAATCGAGCAACTTCCCTTACTCGATGAACGAGTCGATGTTTCCGTCGTCCTTAACGAAATTGACGAGCTACTGACAATGGTGCCAGAGATCTCTCGCAAAGAGATCTACTTCCTGACCGATCTGCAAACAGCGGGCTGGGCTCCGAAGGATTCGACCGAGGCCGCTCGAGTGAAGTCGGGGCTGAAGAAGCTCTCCGAACGATCTAAGCTCTTCTTCCTGGACGTTGGTCAACCCGGCACAGCAAACACTGCCATCACAAACTTGCGTGCTGCTGACGGCTTTGTCCTCTCAGGTCGCTCCGTTCCCCTGTCGACCACGATCCGCAACTACGGCTCATCGGGGGCCGTGGGCCAACTGGTGGAACTGCTGGTCGATGATCGATTGGCGGATACCCAGCATGTCGATCTCCCCGCCGAAACCGATGTTCGCGTCGACTTCAAACCGGCATTTGCCAACGGCGAGCATCGAGTGGAAGTCCGCTTGAAACCGGATGGTCTGAAAGTGGACGACTCGCGCCGGCTGGCGATTCCGGTCCGTGACGAATTGCAGGTTCTACTGGTGAACGGCAAACCGTCGGGCGAGCCCATGGGGAACGCGACCGACTTCCTGAAGTTGGCGCTGGCCCCCGAACTTCCCAATCGAACACAGATCAGCCCGATTCGACCGACGGTGATCCGCGAAGGTGAATTGCTGGGAACCGACCTCGCTCGGTTTGACTGCGTCTTCGTCTGCAACGTCGCCATGCTGACCGATCGCGAGGCCGAAGTTCTGCGCAGCTATCTCGAGGCGGGGGGCGGCGTTGTCTTCTGCCTGGGTGATCAGGTTCGCCCGGACAACTACAACCAGGTTCTTTCGAAAACCCCCACCAATGTTCGCGGCCCCAGTGACACTGCAACCAGTATGTTGCCCGCCAAATTGATCGAAAAAATCGGCGACGCTAAACGTAAAGAAACATCGTTTGAATTTGATCCCGGCGACTACAGCCACCCAATCGTGCGGCCCTTCCAAGGCAATCCGGGTGCGGGACTGGAACTGACGAAAACATTTGCCTACTTCAAAACAGAAGTCTCGGACGAACGCGGAGCCAGCGTCGCCTTGCGATTCAGTTCTGGTGATCCCGCCATCATCGAAGCCCCCTTCGGACGCGGACGCGTCATCCTGATCACGACCTCGGTGGACCGCGAATGGAGCACATGGGCCGTCTGGGGACACAGCCTGATTCCATTGATGCATGAGATCGTGAATTTCGCCGTCTCCAACCGCTGGTCGGACAGAGACATTCTGGTCGGCCAGTCGATCGTCAGTCATCTGCCCGTGCGAGCATCCGATGTCGCCGCCGTGCTGCAAACACCGAACGGAGATTCGCAAGCTCCCGTCGCCGCGGGTGACGGCCGTAGCGTCATCAGCGAGCCCACCACGCGAGCCGGCTTTCACAAAATGGTGCTTGGGCCGCCCATCGGTCGCACCGAATGGTTCGCAGTCAACGTCGACACGCAAGAAAGTGATTTGGCTTCGCTGCGGCAAGACGACCTGCGATCCGAAGTCTTGCCAGGGATCGAATTCGGCTATCAAACCGAGTGGGAAGACACGCCGGTCGCCGCAGAAAAGACGGTCCGAGTCGTCAGTACCAGCAGCGGACTATCGCGATCGTTCCTGTTGGCAGCACTCTGCCTGCTGGCCATCGAACAAGTCATGGCCTGGCGTTTCACACCCGGCGCAGTCCTGCTAT
>DASYEA010000279.1:0-5538 GCA_036499265.1 Schlesneria sp.
CTTTGATCGGGTAGTGAGCGTATGCAATATTCAGCGTCACCACGGTTTGTTTACTCTGCAATACATCGACAAGACACTGGCAACGCAAAGCCGTCGCCAGTGGCACCCGAATTGATTTTTTCGCAAGCAGAATCGCGCACGATCATTTAGCGGATCGCCTTCACGTAGCCAAGGTTACGTCAGTTGTGTCATGCACTCTCAGCGAGAACTCTTTCCGTCTTCCAATTTTCAATTTGCAATTTGCATTTCGCAATTTGCAATGCCCCTTCATTCTACGTAGCCAATCTCGCCAAGAGATTGGGCGAAAGTCCATGTGCTAACAACCTCAAATGACGATCAACTCAACGTCTTGGCGACCTTAGCTACAACAGAGACCGAACAAGCGTTTGGACGCCTCGAGTTCGAAACGATATAGTCGTGGTTGACTCACATCTCGCACTTCGAAATCACCGACTCACTTCAAGGGCTTGGCAATGGCTTTTCGGAAAATTCTCGTCGGGATCGATCTCCACCAGGGTGATCGTCTCGCCAGCCAGGAAGTGGGGCCAGCCTCTCGGACGGCATTGACGGAAGCGGTGGATCTGGCATTGCATTCGGGCGGGACCGTGACGTTCTGTACGGCGCTCAACATCTCTACTCAAACGGCCACGCTGATCAATCACGATCCTCAGAACCTGTTCAAGACCGTGGAGGATTTCGCCGCCGTGGCCCTCGATCAAATCGTGGCGGAAGCGACTGCCAAAGGGGTGACTGCCGACAAGGTGGTCCGATTCGGACAACCCGGCGACGAACTTGCCAAGCTGGCGCATGAGGGTCGGTATGACCTGGTGATCGTGGGGACTCGAACACGCAGCAAGACGAGTCAACTGATATTTGGCAGCACCGCTCAAAAAGTCATGCGAGCCGCCCCGTGTGCTGTCTGGGTCGTGAAGCCAGAGATCACCAGCGAGATCCGCGAGATCGCTGTCGCGACTGATCTGACGGAATCGTGTCGTCCGGCGATGACGGCGGCGGTCAAGATGGCCCGTGCGCTGGATGCGAAGCTATTCGTGGTCCACGCGGTCGAATCCGCCGAATTATCGTCGCTGCTGGTTGCCGGAATCAGTCCCGACACGATCCAGATGGCGCGGGTGAAGCTGACGGAGGACGCGTTGGCACAGATGCATCAACATTTGATGGCGACCGATTACCGGACGCTGGCTCATGGCGTGAAAGTGGAGTTGCTCGACGGGCCACCGGACGACGTGATTCCGCAATTTGTCATCGACAACGAGATCGATGTGCTGGTGCTGGGAACGCATGCTCGCAGCGGAATTTCGCGATTGGTGCTGGGAAATACCGCCGAGCGAATCCTGCCGACTGTCCACTGTTCCGTCCTGGCCGTGAAGCCGGGCGATTTTGTCAGCCCTTATGCGACCGACAAATAAGTGACGCCTGAACTTCCGATCTACCTGGATCATCAGTCGACAACGCCAGTCGATGCGCGCGTACTGGCGGCAATGCTGCCGTACTTTTACGAGCAGTACGGCAATCCCTCAAGTCATCACCATGCGTATGGTCAGGCGGCTCGAGCTGCCGTCACGACGGCGCGAGAACAGGTGGCCGAACTGCTGGGAGTGACACCTCGCGAGGTGATCTTTACCAGCGGCGCCACTGAGGCAAATAACCTGGCCATCAAAGGTTGCCTGGCTGCCGCTCCGCCAGGCAGCCATCTGATCGTGAATGCGGCCGAGCACAAATCGGTGCTGGATGTCGCGACGAAGTTGGCTGGTCGAGGGATCGAGATCACCGTCCTGCCGGTGAGTACAGAGGGACTGGTTGACCCCGAAGCGATCCGCGAGGCGATTCGTCCGAATACCGCGCTGGTCTCGGCGATGCTGGGAAACAATGAAGTTGGTTCGATCAATCCGATCGCAGAAATCGCAAACATCTGTGCTTCACGAGATGTGCCGTTTCACTCAGATATCACTCAGGCCGTCGGACGCATCCCGGTTGGGCTTTCAGCGTGGCCGATCGACCTGGCCAGTTTGACGGCTCACAAAGTTTACGGACCGAAAGGAATTGGGGCATTGATCAAACGGCGATCGTCTCGACAGCCGGTCTTGGAATCACAATTGGATGGCGGTGGTCACGAAAACAGCCTGCGCAGCGGGACGCTGCCAGTGCCGTTAATCGTGGGATTCGGTCAGGCGTGCGAGCTGGTTCGACAACTTCGAGTGGCCGATGCCATGCGACTGCGTGAACTGGCCGTGCAACTCGAACAGGGAATTCGAAGTCAGTTGCCCGAAGTCACCTTGAACGGACCCGCACTGACCGAGGATCGGTTGCCCGGGAACGTAAATCTGTCATTTGGCGGCATTGATGGAGATCGCTTGCTCTGTCGAATGACGCGGATTGCCGTCAGCAGTAGTGCGGCGTGTTCATCGGCCGAGCCCGAGCCAAGTCATGTGCTGCGCGCAATGTGTCTAGGTGACCAGTTGGTGAAAGCGAGCTTGCGGTTCGGAATTGGTCGGCCCACAACGAGAGCCGAGATCGACGTTGCGATCAATGAAGTCGTCACGGTGGTCCGCGACTTGAGATCGATGAGACGAAACTGATGCTGTTAAAAGAACACAACCGTCGCCGGCGCGCTGCTCTACCCATAGCGAGCAGCAAGCGCCGACTTTTGGTTGTCCCAGCTCCCCTGTGGCAAGACGGACGTTGTCCGTCGGGGCGAATCTTACAGACTGCCAGCGTACGAGTACGGGGTCTGCAGGAATCGTTGTTGAGTTTCGCGATCGCTAAAGAACCAGAGTTTGCCCCGCCAGATCACCCCCACCCGGGGATCACCTGCGGCCACCTGTTGACCATCGCGCGAGCTCACCAGGCACTGACCATTGGCAACGGGCCAATAGCGTTCTGGATTCGCCATAAATCGCTTGCGATGTTCGTCGGTATGGAAGCAAATCGTTTGTCCTCTGTATTCGACACCAAACTGCGCATCGCCCTTGCGCAACTTATTGTCGTCCAGCAAGCTGGCGAGACAAAATCCATCGAAACCATAGGAAGGATTTGCGACTGCCAAGGCGGAAACCGCTTCGCTATCGTCGCTGTCACCTTCTTCTTCTGGTGCGTCTTTCACTCGAACGAGTTCCAGCACGTTGACCAGACTATCGGCCGATTGAAACCCCGACATGCGTTTGACGACATTCAAGTCATGCGAAACCACCAATGTGGTGGGATACGACTGAACTTTGAAATCGGCAACCAACTCGGGATGCTCATCGGCATCCACTTCCAGCAGCACGAAGTCGCGACGCAATCGTCGGCGGACTCGTTCGTCGGTAAACGTCAGCTGCTGCATTTGCCGACATGGCCCACACCATGTCGCAGTGATCTTCACGAGGATTGGCCGTCTCCTCTGGCGCGCTTCGTCGCACGCCTGTTTGTAACTCCTTCGCCACGTCAACCGCGCGGCTCCAGGTTCTTCGTCGGCCCCGTAGGCTTCGCTGAAAGCGAGTGTTCCGGTGACCGTCGCGACGAGTGTGAGCATAATGCTCCCCGTGCGAAAGAATGCCATGCTTTCCTCCTCACATGTGTGGCGTTCCAATCCTCCATGCTATGCGCCTTGAACTGTCGAGATGATGAACACCTGATCGATTCATCGACAGCGGAAACCGGTTCACCGAAGCGTTACCGAAGTCCCAGCGAGCGGATAAAAGGTAGCCTCAGGCGGCATGGGGTGCTACCTTCAATCACGCGAATGGCCAGAGTATTACGAAAGTTTTGAATTGCTTAATCTTTGCTGAAGTAGGGTCGTTCAGGGTTGAAATCAACATCAGTTTTTGATGCACAACAATTCAATAATCTCCAATTTGTCGGGGCGTTCAATCGATGAATTGTGCAGCGATCAGTCGGCTGCGCAGCCTTGGCGTGCGGCGAAGACATGTGATAATTGTCGAGCGAGAATGGTGACTTTGAACATCTAATCAAGGACGAATCGTGCCACGATATTTGGCGATTGGTGATATCCACGGCTGCTCAATCGCGCTTCGAAAGTTGTGCGAGTTTGTGCAGCTACGCAGTGACGACGTCATTATCACGCTGGGCGATTATCCCGATCGCGGCCCCGACTCCAAGGGAGTGATTGATGTTCTGCTGCAACTCAATCAGCGATTCAAGCTGGTTCCTCTGCGCGGCAATCACGACATCATGATGCTGGACGCTCGCGATGGCGGGGTGGCCTACCAGTCCTGGATCAATGTCGGTGGTGATGCCACGCTGGCGTCTTATGCGCAGAATGGCCAAGAGGAATCCCTGGCGGATGTCCCCAAATCTCACTGGGAGTTTCTGGAAAAGCGGCTGCTACCATATTACGAAACGAAATCGCACTTCTTCGTGCATGGCAGCGTGTATCCCGATCTGCCGCTGGATGACCAACCCGACTACATGTTGTATTGGGAACGGTTCAATGATCCGCAGCGTCACGAATCGGGCAAGATCATGATCTGCGGTCATACGTCGCAGAAATCCGGTAAGCCGCTGATCACCGAGCACGCGATCTGTATTGATACGCGCGCCTACGGCAGCGGTTGGCTCTCCTGCCTCGATGTCGAAACAGGGAGGGTCTGGCAGGCGAATCAAGCCGGCGACACACGAAAACTGTGATCATTGCCGTTCCAGCAATGCCTGATAACCACCGTCTGTGGGATGCCCCGGCAAGAACGAGGAATCCTCAACGAGTCGGATATCGCGTCGAGCAGCAATCGTTTTCGCGACGAGTTCGTTGTTTTCTTCGGGCTCGATGCTACATGTCGAATAGACCACCCGACCACTTGGGGCCAATCGATCGAGTGCCATATTCAGTAATCGCTGTTGGACTGTATTTAATTCGGAGATCCCAGCCTGAGTGATGCGCCAGCGAGCTTCGGGGCGCTTGCCCAGGACCCCGGTGTTTGAGCACGGAACATCAACCAGGATGGCATCGAAAGGACCATCAGGAGCATGCGAACCATCTTCGCCGATCAATTGAGGTTGGATGATATCGGCCCCCAATCGCTGACGATTCGATTCGATCAGCTTCAGGCGTTCGGGGCGAATGTCCGTTGCGATGATCTGGCCACTGTTATTCATGAACTCGGCCAAATGACACGTCTTCCCGCCAGGGGCCGCACAAACATCCCAGACACGTTGCCCAGGCTTGGGCGACAGGCGCAAAGCCGCTTGCATCGCGGAGAGATCCTGAACCGCGAACCAGCCTTCCTGGTACTTCGGCAGACGATCGACTTGCGAGACCCCTTCAAGAGCAATGCCATCGCAGCCTTCAACTGGTTGCGCCGCGACGCCAGCACCTTGCAGTTCCTGCAGCAAAGCGTCGCGAGTTGTCCGCAGTTTGTTGGGACGGATCACCAGTTTCCCAGGCGAGTTGAACCAATGCCCGATACGAAACAACTCGGCCGCATCCATCCGCTTCAGCCATCGCTCGGCCAGCCACAGCGGGAAGCTGTAGGCGTCCGCAAAGTAATGAGCCGAATCGCGAGTGGGATCGGCAAACAGATT
>DASYEA010000280.1:0-3515 GCA_036499265.1 Schlesneria sp.
CGATCGTCGACATCGTTTCCGCTGCCTTGTCCGGTTGGGTATTCTCGCGTTCTTCCGTCTTCGCGACTTGCCTCATCGCATAAAGTTCCGCGGTAAACGCTGCTACGCCCGTCTTCACGGCGGATTCGATTCCCGGCTGAACGGCCTTGCTAAGCGCCATTAGGAACACACGGCTTGAGCAAAAACCCCATAGAATGAGTATGAAGCCGCTGCCAATCGCAATTCCGCAGGCCGAATAGATCATCCAGCTGGTTGAAGGCAATGTCCATGACAATTCCTTCGTTTTGATGTCAATTGGATTGTCACCTGGGGGCGCCAGTTCCACGCGAGCAGGACTCCAGTCATCGCGTGTTGGGTGATACAACTTCACTCCGAAGCCCGCGCCACGTTTCAATGGTGAAGTCGATCCAGAGACCTTGTGAGATATCGTCACTAGAGCGTTTTTGCCGCCATTCCGACCGTACACGGCATCGGCATTCAATGGTTCGATCAGGAGCCCACTTGGAAAGCTGTGTGAATCCTCGTCGTATTCTTCATCCACAAACACACGGACATCAGCGCATTCTCGAAGCGTAACGAGATTAGGATTCAGAACGCGATACTGCCAAACAGTCGAACCGGTTTTGCCGTCTGTGTTCTTTGCCTGGTGGTGAAGTGTGAGGCCAGCTATTGGCTGAGCGATCGACTGAGAAGCATTGTATGCCCAAGTCCCGGCTCCGCCCGCCAAGGTGAGAATTGTCCCGATAAGTTGGCGCCAATATTCTAAGACGTTCAGTCCTGGCTTGTCTCGCGAAGGGATCGAATCCGATGACATGGCAAGTGCTTAGGTAGGATCACAAAAAAAGCAGTGATACCGTATGACACGATACCACTGCTTAATCGTCGAATCGGCTGATATGAATACGTTGCGCTAATTAGAACAGTCGCTACGCGCAAATTCAAGCGAACCTGTCCCAAATCGAATCGAAGCTAGCGGACAACGCCTTCGCCCCTTTTACATCATTGAAACAGACTCGCGCTGGAACTTCTGGATAGTACTCAGCGACATCTTCTTCGAAGAGCACCGGGTGCGGCGCTTCTACTCTGTACCCTTGATTGCCGACCACAAACACGTGATTCAGTTTTTCCCCATTCTCGTGCGTGTTCGAGAATCGAACCGCAAATTGGGCAGGCGCGATCTTTTCAAACGTTTTGCACAGAGACTCACTAGCACCGACGTGCGTATTCCAAACTAGGAGCCGAACCACGCCTCCTAACTTGAGAAAGTCCACGATACGATCTGCAGCTGGAGGGCCGTAGACCACCCACGGAAAGGTCGAAGTAAGGATCCGAACCGTTACCTTTCTCTTGAGTGAGATCTCCTCGATAGCCATCTCCATTAACTCAAGAATCGCTTCACGGTTTTGCCATGGAGCACGAACCATTACGGGCTCGGTGTTTCGCGTTTGTCGATACGATGCCAGAATCCTCCGGCATGCGGCACGATTTGCCGGTTCTTCGACGAGAGACTGTGGAATGAGGAACTCATGGTCACTCGTGATCTGAGTCAACATACTCGTGTTCTCTGAAGAAATTGGATCAACCGGTGCGCCGTCGGGCGAATAGTAGATGTTGGGCGGCATTTTTTACCAGACCGACTTTAAAAGCAACCATCATGCCCAAAAAAGCCTCTCTGCAGTTCGCAGGGGGCAAGTGACCGATGTCGTCCATCGAATTCATCATAAGACGCACGTAGACAACAAGAAACGGCTATTTTTCAATTGTCGAAGGAATTATAGCAGCCGCGTCCACTTCGATCGGAAAAAGCCAAACCTTCTGATTATCGGCCATTATGGCACCGGTCAGTGAGTTCACTTATCCACCAATCTGAGTCCGAAAGTGATCTCTTGGTTCGCGCGCAGCCAGACATACCGAGCGCTTTCCACTGCCTTGTCGTCGAAAACCGATGGCTGTGGTAGCCTCTTGTGTATTAACCTCAGGTGGCAAATCGAATCCCACGTTGAATCACGGAGGAGGATTACAGTGGAACGCTCAAGACTCGAATTAGTGGCGGGCAATGCGGGAGATGAACTGCGAGCAGCAGATTGGATAGTGGAGATGGCGCAACTGCTCGACAACGACGTTGTCTTCCTGCCGGCATGTAAGAATGAGATATCGCTTCTGTTCCAATGGAACGTGCGACTTGAGAGCACACCACGAGTCCAGCCAAGTGTTGCCATGCATCGAGATCCCGCAATGAGGCGCAGTGGCTGCGTAGACTTCGTCTGGGCCGATGTTCCCATCAGCGACAACGGGACAGTTACGAGTGACGGACTCGCGAATATCAAAAAAGCCATCAAACAAGCTGAGGGCCTTCTTAAGGCGCGAATAGACCACAATAAGAAGCACCCACCGAAATCGTGACCTCTACGCCTCTCGGACGTTGTACTGCCGATCAAACAACAGCATCTTGTCGAGTTGATGCCCCGCTCGCATCAGCCAGATACAGATCGGCGATGGCCGCGCGATGACGGCCTTCGAACTCGGTCGATTCCGCAGCGGCGACTCTGGTTAGCATGGCGCATGCCTGCTGCAGATCTGCGAAGGGATCGACGCCATCAAACTTATGGCGAAGCACTGGCTTCGGGCCTGGTGCTGGCGGAACGTAGTCGCGATGTTCCGGGCAATACTTGTGGCCCCAGCCGTCGGCGTCGAGTTGTTCCCGGGTGCCGCTGGCCTGGTCACCGCAGCGATCGCACTTGAGCATCAAGACTTCGCAGGGGTTGGCGTTGCTGGTCAGTAGTGATGAATCCATCGGATGGGCCTTCAAAAATGGAAAGGCCCGCCGGGGATGCCGGCGGGCGATTGTCATCGTCACGGAATCACAACGCAAATCTCTTCTGGCGTCGAAGCCAATAAGCGTTCCGTCGTGGTGCGATTCGCGAACATGAATTCGATAACGTCGCGGCCACGGTAGAAATATGCCTTCGTTCCTGGTGAAGCAGATGGCAAACCCTCGCCGCGCCATTGATCAAGCGTGGTACGCGATATCTTCAGGTTTTTGATTAATTGGGCGGCGTTGTAGAGGCCAGATTCAATAATCAGCGGCTCGTTCATTTCAGGTGTCCTATGTGCGCAACGGTAGCTGGAAAATCAGTGTGGCTGTTGAATTGAGAACTCTGGCTCGAGCTATCGCTTCGGCCGCCGATTGGTGACATGGACAGTCTCGCCCAACGTCATTTTTGCCCGCCGGATTTCGAATGGCTTGCCATTCACGCTGGCACGCACGTCGGCATAACCAACGGCAGTTTTCCAACTCGTCGTTGTGAAATTGCCGACTGTATAGACGGTGATGGTCTTTGGCATGGTTAGGTCCTCATGAAATCGGTCGTAGTGTTGACCGCGGTGATTGGATCAGGGGATAACAAAACAAACGGTAACCGGCTCAGCGATCGCGGTGGCTTTCAGGAGAACGGCGATCCATTCTCCTCCGGGCCCTCGGTCGTTCGCGGCTCGGATGGCTTCCGCTTCGGTTC
>DASYEA010000281.1:0-3006 GCA_036499265.1 Schlesneria sp.
AAGCGACGCCGTGGTCGTCCTGAGCCGAGACATGTACGAGCTGCTGGTTGACGGGGGCGTGCCGGCACGAATCATCCGGATCGTGCCCAATTGGATCGATACGACGGCAGTTCGCCCGATCAAAGAGAGTAATCGTTTTCGTCATGAACACGAATTGGAAGACAAATTTGTCATCATGTATTCCGGCAACATGGGCATGAGCCAGAATCTGGCGCAGGTGCTCGAGGCGGCCGAGTTGTTGCGGGGGCGCGAGGACATTTCGTTCGCCATGGTTGGTGACGGGGCCGATCGGCGAAACTTAGAACGGATTGCGTCGGAAAAGCGGCTAACGAACGTGCGCTTTTACGATTACCAACCGAAGGCTGAGTTGGCGACCAGCTTAAGCGCAGCAGACGTGCACTTAGTCATCCTGCAACCACACATCTGTCAATTGCTGATGCCGAGTAAGCTTTATGGTGCTTTGGCGTCCGGGACGCCAGTATTGGCAATTACTTCCATGGCGTCCGAACTGGCGGAGACTGTCCGCGAACATGATTTGGGTCAGGTCGTGTCGGATGGCAGGGCCCAAAACTTGGCGGATGCGATCACAGCGATGACCGAGCGACCACAGCAATTGGCGGCACAGGGCGCAAGAGCGCGGCAGTACGCGGTGGAAAGTTGCACTCGACGGTCGAGCGTCCAGGGCATGAGAACATTGCTGCAAATGCTGCTGGGTCGCGAGTCGACGCAGACGATGTCCCGCTTGGCGGAGGCCGCAACAGCCAGCCAATGACATTCGCGACCAAAAAAAGGTGGAATCGATGAAGGGCATCATTCTTGCCGGCGGGGCTGGTTCGCGACTCTATCCGTTGACGCTGGTTGCCAGCAAGCAATTGCAACCGGTCTACGACAAGCCGATGGTGTATTATCCACTCACGGTTTTGATCGCAGGCGGCATTCGTGAATTCTGCCTGATCTCGACGCCGCGTGATTTGCCCCGCTTTCAGCAGTTGCTGGGCGATGGTACTGCCTGGGGTTTGGAAATCGAGTATCGCGAGCAGCCTCGGCCCGAAGGTATCGCTCAGGCATTCCTCATTGCCGAGTCGTTTATCGGCAACGACTCAGTGACGTTGATTCTCGGCGACAATGTGTTTTTTGGCAGCGAGGCACTGCCCAACGCGTTTGCCGAGTTTGCGTCCGGCGCCACAGTCTTCGCCTACCACGTGCATGACCCCGAGCGATACGGCGTTGTGGAATTCGACGCGCAGAATAAAGCCATCTCACTTGAGGAGAAGCCGGCACACCCGCGGAGCAACTATGCCGTCCCCGGCGTCTATCTATACGACAACCAGGTCGTCTGGATCACGAAGAACATGAAGCCCTCGGCTCGTGGTGAGCTGGAAATCACGGACGTCAACAAGGCCTACCTGGCAAAGCGTGAGCTTAATGTGATTCGACTCAAACGCGGATTTGCCTGGCTGGATGCCGGCACCAGTAGCAGTCTGCACGAGGCCTCCGCCTATGTCCAGACGATTGAACGACGCCAGGGCATCAAGATCGGTTGCCCGGAAGAAGCCGCCTTGTGGCGAAAGTTCATTTCGCTCGCTCAGCTCGAAATCTTGATGGAACGGATGCCGAATTGTGAATACCGGGAATACCTGCGCAGCGTGGCCCACGAAGCTCGCCGGATCGGTTGGAACTGAAGCATGCGACTACTCGTCACGGGCGGCGCAGGGTTTATCGGCTCGAATCTGATCCGGCACGTCATCGGGCAGCCGGAGATCGAACGGCTCGTCAATCTCGATTGCCTAACCTACGCTGGCGATTTGGCCAATCTGCGGGGAGTTGATTGTCATCCCAAGTATGTGTTCGCGAAGGTCGATCTGCGTGAGAAATCGGACGTCGTGCATACGGTGCGCGAGCATGAAATCACGCACGTCATGCATCTAGCAGCGGAGTCGCACGTCGACCGATCGATCGACGGGCCGGGCGACTTCATTCAAACGAACGTCGTCGGTACGTATCATCTGCTGGAGGCCTGTCGCGATTTTTGGCAGGCGAAGGTGGGAGTGCCGGCGACTAATCACCGCTTTCATCACGTGTCGACGGACGAAGTGTTTGGCTCGCTCGGTCCGACCGGCCAGTTTTGCGAGACGACTACTTACGCGCCAAATTCACCCTACTCCGCCAGCAAGGCGGGCAGCGACATGCTCGTTCGGGCATGGCACCACACGTATGGTCTGCCCATCGTCATCACCAATTGCTCGAATAACTATGGGCCCTATCAGTTTCCAGAGAAATTGATCCCCGTCGTGATCCAGAGTTTGTTGGCACGGAAGCCGATTCCCGTCTACGGCGACGGGATGAACGTCCGCGATTGGCTCTATGTCGGCGACCATTGCGAAGCGCTCTGGCAGGTGCTCTCTCGCGGGAGCGACGGAGAGACGTATTGCATCGGCGGCTGCAACGAATGGCCAAACATTCGCATCGTCGAGCTGATCTGCGACTTGATTGACGAGATGCAGCCGGCGCTGGGCGGGAAATCGCGGCAGCTGATCCAATTCGTCACCGACCGGCCGGGCCACGACCGACGCTATGCGATCGACGCCGCCAAGATCGGCCGCGAGCTTGGGTGGAAGCCGGCCCACCGATTTGAAGAGGGCCTACGGGAAACGGTGCTCTGGTACCTCGACCACCAGGAATGGGCTGCATCTTGCATCGCCGGAAATTGATGCTGCTTTCGGTTCGATATCCTCAGCGGTGGGAACTGACTAAAATCACCATAGCAAAGCAGTTCGGCGAGATTATCGGTCGGAGTCAGCGGGCCAATCATAATACGTACTTTCGCGATGCACATCGAAATCCTTGACCGTCGAACGATAAGCGAGGCGGACTCACGGGCGATTGCGGAGTTACAATGCCGCGTGTGGCCGCGACCGGAGCGGACGGTCGAAATGCGAACCGCCGACTTGATAAACTTCTGGAAAAACTACCATGGCCTCGAAGCGGAGTTCCCGCGCGCGGTGA
>DASYEA010000282.1:0-2416 GCA_036499265.1 Schlesneria sp.
TCCTTGCCGAGTTGCCAGGCGTGCAACGGATAGGGATAGGAGGATGCGAACTGTTCGCCCGCCTCCAGCTTTTTGAACATGCGAGCCGCCCAGCGAGCGCGAACCGCATTGGTATCCTGCAACGCTGCGGTCAGTTCCTCACGATCCGCCACCTTCAGGTAGGGGAGCTCGATATATTCGAAGGCGGTTCGTATCGTTGGGGAGATTGGCTTGAGAGGTTGTTTCAAGGTCTCTTCGACCGCGATTGCGAGCATGTGTCCATACTGTTGGCAAAGCTCGACCTTTCGACGCGGCAGCGGGTTCTGATCGCCTCCACAGGTATTCACAAACATCGCCATCGCGCCAGGATGCTTTTCCTCGAGTTCAAGCTGCGCGAAGCCAGGGTAGTCGCCACACCAAGTCATAAAGTTGAGTGTTGTTGGATGACAGGCATATCCGAACAAGACTGCAGCTAACTTGCCGTCAGGTCGAGTCACCGTCAGCACTGGTACCATGTGATCGATTGGTCCGACCAGAGGCGTTCCGTTGGCCAGCATGTTCGCGACGTCGGCCTCGCGGTTATTCCGCCGATTCACTGCGAACGTCGCTTGGCCTTCGCCCATCTGTAAGTTGGCCGGGGCGAGTTTCGCGATCGCTTCACCCACCATGTCGACCGTTCGTGACACCATCTGCTCGGTGTATTCTCTTACCAGTTCAACTTGGTCGGGGTCGATCGGATAGTAATCCACCAGATCGTCGCCCAGGCGCGGGCCGCAATGATTGTGAGAGAAGGTGAAGAGCAGTTGATGGCGTTCGAGCCCGTATTTCCGGCGAAGACGATCAAACGTCGGATCGCTCATACTTTTGGGGACACCTTGGAAGTCGCTGGTGATCAAGACCACACGATGCCCCTGTGCATCTTCGAGAGCTAAGGCTTTCATCCAGAGCTCGTGCAGCTTTCCATCGGGCACCCGCTTCGAGCCATAACCTGCCAGCCAAACACTCTTATCTGGCGTGATGACTGCTTTCGCGAGACCTGCCTGCCATGTCGCCGCGTACGCAGTCGGCATCGCAAGTAAATTGACGAAGTTCATCGACACGCAGATCAGGGGGAACAGCATCAGTCTCGTCACGGGGTCGCTCCTGTGGGCGGTGCGATCGGCAAGTCTGGCAACTGATGTGGAAGCTTTGGATCAAGTTCCATGGTGTCCCGGAGCTTGATGGTCTTGTTTTCGATGTCGCCCCCGGTTGCCAGGAAGTAGCGATCTTTTTCGATACCGGCATCGATATTCAGGACTGGGTTGGCGTCGGCTGTGAATTTGGCTTTGACGATCGGTTGCCACTTTCCATCTTCTGTTTGCAGCCACGCATTGCCGAATTCTGCTCGGCGAGTCTTCGTCGTCGAGACCTTATCCCGCTTGAAGTCTTCGACGAATGAGTAGCAGCCCTTCAGCAACGTTCCACCCGTCGGTGTCGAGAATGTGACAAGGTGTTTCCATTCCTTCTTTTCGGGAATGAAGAAGTAACCTGAATACTCGCTGCAATTTTCGACCGCTTTCGCCGTGACTAAAAACCGATAGGTTTCGCCAACCTTCCAATCGTAGTCGAAGAACGACTGGCCGCCCGTTCCTTCATTGCCGAACCGTCCGACGCGCACGCCTTCTCCCTGATGCAGCAGCTTGACTCGCTGATCTTCTTTCACCGACTTGGGATCATTCTGATCGCCCGGATCCCACACGGAGAACAGGACGACCTTTTTGCCTTGGCCTTGTTCCTGAATTCCAAAGTAGCCCTTACTCCAACCGCAGACCATGAAATACGTGCCCGACGCGGATTGCTCGATCTTCACTTCGTTATAGAAGGAGATGCCTGTCGGAGCGGGATAGCCCAAGTGAACGGATCGGCACGCGATTCCTTTCAGCTTCTCATCTGCGGTCACGACTCCTGCCATGAATAGCAGAGTCATCCCGCAAAGCCATCCCATTGTCATCGTGCTACGCATTCGCATTGCCTCTCGCTTTAGGTCTTGCTTACTGCACAGATTCGGCGGCGCGCAATCTGGCTCGTAGATTGTGATCCGCCTAGTGACAAAGGCCAATGCAATGGGCAGACATATCTCGGGATATTGCACAGGTCTCAGGCGGTCTCGATGGCCGCCGCTGCCTGCAATCCCAGGTCGATAATGGCTTGCTCACGGATCCGGAATTTCTGGATCTTCCCGGTGACTGTGGTGGGGAAACTGTCGACAAACTTGACGTAGCGAGGCGTCTTAAAATGTGCGAGATGCGCGCGACAGAAGTCGCGGATTTCTTCTTCTTCGGCGGTGGTTCCCTCTCGCAATTTGATCCACGCCGCGACTTCTTCGCCATACTTCCGATCCGGCACGCCCACGATCTGGACATCGTGGACTTTCGGATGTTGATACAGCAATTCTTCG
>DASYEA010000283.1:0-4583 GCA_036499265.1 Schlesneria sp.
GGCAGAAAGGTTTCTGCACTTATGCCTGTCCTTATGGCGGATTTTTCGCGTTAGCCGACAAGTTGTCGCCTGGAAAAATCCGTGTCACGCCCGCATGCAATCAATGTGGTCATTGCACTGCGACCTGCACCTCAAACGTCGTTGTGCATGCAGAAGTAAAGCAGTACGGAATGGTAGTCGATCCAGGCTGCATGAAGTGCATGGACTGCATCAGTGTCTGCCCGACCAACGCTTTGTATTTTGGTTTCGGGAAACCGTCGATTCTGGTTCCTAAATCCGACTCCATTAAGAAACATTATTCTTTAACATGGCCGGAAGAGATTGTTGGCGCCCTTGTGTTTTTTGGAAGTTTCCTGGCAGCTCGCGGTGTTTATGCGCTGGTCCCGTTCCTGATGGCGCTGGGAATTGCCGCAGTCACGACGTTTCTCACCTTGAAAATCTGGAGGTTGTTCCGGGCAAGGGAATTGTCGTTTTACCGTTTCAATTTGAAGTCTGGCGGGAGAATTCGAAAAGCAGGCTGGGTCTTTGCGATTTTCGCATTTGTTTGGATTGGCTTGAATGCACAGAGCGGCTGGGTTCGCTATCATGAATATCTGGGCAATCGCGCATTTCAGAAAGTCCATCTGCCGGACGAGCTCGCACTGGCCCAGGTCAATCCGGCACGCTGGATCAGTCCGGCTGATCGAGACAACATCTCGCGAGGAAAAGAGCATCTCCAGGCTGCTTCAAAGCTGGGACTTTTCGTCAATTCCGAGGCACTACCCAAGCTGGCATGGTTTGAATATCTTCTCGGGGACGCGGAGCGATCGGTCCAGTTGCTCGACCAGTCCGCGGGTTACCAAAAGGGGCAGGCGAAGGCTTTAAGTCTTTATTATCGCGGTGCAATCTTGAACCGGTTGGGACGTTACAACGAGGCAGAAGCAAGCCTGGATCAGGCCCTGGCAGAACGAGACGACTTGATTCTCGCGCGCCAGGAAAAAGGTGAATCGCTTTGGCAGCTTGGCCGCAGGGATGAAGCAATTTCGATGTGGACCGATGCTGTGCAGCGTAACCCGCGTCTGGCCCTTGTGAATAACGAGCTTGCTGGTGCAAAGCAGTCGTTAGGTAAAGCCGAAGAGGCCAACGCTCATGAGATGCAGGCCGATCAGTTCACGCCCAACGATCCGCTTTTCCACTGGATGCTTGGACGCCGACTCCAGGACCTTGGTATGAGTGAGCTGGCCGAAAAACATTTCCAGCGTGCATCCCAACTGGATGCTGGCAATCAATTGTCCAATCAGCATTGAGTATCTGTCGCAGGGCGCAGCCAGGACCAATCTAATCGCTGCCAACCCAAAGCTGGTTTCCGAGGAGGTTGCGCTTAGTTCCCGAGCAAGTTAGCCTAACAAACAGACGGAGACGTAATTTGTGGCTAATGAATCGACGCGTATTGGTGGTGATAGTCATCAATCAGAAGTTGCAACACGGCCTCCGCTGCCACCATTCACTCGCGACACAGCTACGAAGAAGGTTCGTCTGGCCGAAGACGCCTGGAACACTCGCGATCCAGAGAAAGTAGCACTCGCTTATACGATTGATTCGCGCTGGCGAAATCGGGCTGAGTTTCCGAAGGGGCGACAGGAGATCATTCAGTTCCTAAAACGAAAGTGGGAGAAAGAGCTGGATTATCGACTGATCAAGGAACTCTGGGCTTACACCGAAAATCGTATCGCGGTCCGGTTTGCTTACGAATGGCACGACGATTCCGGTAATTGGTTCCGTTCCTATGGCAATGAGAACTGGGAGTTTGACGATCATGGTCTTATGAGGCTCCGCTACGCTTCAATCAACGACCTGCCAATCCAAGAGTCGGAAAGAAAATATCGTTGGCCGCTCGGACGCCGCCCTGATGACCATCCTGGCCTAAGCGAGCTCGGTCTATAGCGAGCCCGGTTGTCTGCCGTCTGTATTCGTGTCAGACATCACCGACTGGCTGGAGTTCTTTACTACGGCGAAGTCGGCCGCGGTCGCGGCGTTGGCCGGCTCCTAGGCGTCGGAGTTGGTCGAACCACTTCAAATTGAGTCATCATCCCATCGTCTTCGTGCTCAACTATGTGGCAATGGAGCATGTACATGCCTATGTGATCAGTGAATTTCAGTTTGAGCTCGATCGTTTCCCCTGGATTAAGATACCAGGTTTCCTTCATTGTTTCGTACGGATAGCACGCCCCTCCATCTCGACTAATGCATTGCTGAGACACGTCGTGAATGTGCACCGTGTGCACTTGATTCGTAGGGTTGGTAAAGACCCACTTCTCGGTCGTGCCGAGAACAGGCCGAGCGTCGACTCGGTTGGGATCGAACCGTAAGCCGTTGATCGTCCAGTGTCCCGCAGTCTTATCAAAGCTCCAGTTGCGCGTCACCGTGGGCTCACCAATATTCGGGAGCGGACGTAGCATTGGCGGAATCGAGCTGTCGTCGACGACGTGTTTAGTAACACGAAACTCGAGCAGCGGCACGCCGCTGATCTCATCGGTGAGATAGACGTTCTGTCCTAACTCGCCGGCGAAATCGACAACAACGTCCAGGCGTTCAGCGGGCCCCATTCGCATTTCTGCTCGGGACACGGGCGCGGGCAAGAGGCCACTCTCCGTTCCGATCTGAATGAATGAATTTCCAGTGCTGAGTTGAAGGATGTAAGTGCGAGCGTTGGACGCATCCAGTATACGGAAGCGATATTTGCGATCGCCGACCTCGAGGTATGGTTGGTAGACCCCGTTAATAAGGATCGTGTTGCCAGTTACACCATTCGGGTCAAACGTGTAAGGGATCTGGTTATTCGCGTCGAATTGCCTGTCAGCGATTGCCAGAGGCAAATCAAAAGCCCCCGAAGGCAGCGTTTGAGGGTCAGCTGGGTCATCGACGATGTACATTCCAGTAAGCCCCATCCATACGTTCCGCGCCGTAACATCCATACGGTGGTCGTGATAGAACTGCATCTTACCTCGCTGATTGGTGCCTTCTTCCATTCCGTCATAGGTGTATGTACGTGATCCTCCGGTTGGGATGAGCAGACTATCTGGCTGACCGTCATTGTTGGCCGTAGAATGGTTGCCGTGATTGTGCACGGTCAACTCGCCTGCTGAGGTGTCGAGATTGTTAGTGAACGTGACATTAGTGGTTTGCCCGGTAGGTCTGCGGATTGTTAGGCCAGGGTATGTTCCACCATAGGTCCACATGTTAGTGCATGGGCCATCCAGTATCTGGACACATGCCTGATCGATTCCAATGGAGATCTTGGGATTGGTATCGACAGGCGGAAAAAGCAATGGATGCGAAAAAGGCGTTGGTGTAACTGTTGGCGTAGGCGTGGCCGTTGGTGTAGCAGTCGGAGTGGGTGTTTGCGTCGGCGATGGAGTAGGCGTTATTGACGGTGTCGGAGTTGGCGTTCCCGTCGTATATTGAATGGTTAAAACAGGTGGAGCAGCGCTCTCTCGGGTGTCGAATCGCTTCGCTGTCGCAATACCCGACTCATCGCCTAACACCAGCCAGCCAAAGTTAGTCGGCGGATTATCCACCCATGACTGAACGTCTGCTGTCATCTGTGGCGAACTCCAGGTATACATGCCAACAGCCCCGACTAACTGACTCGCGCTCGCGGTGCCAGAGAAGTCGCCGCCCTGGGTCGTCCAAAAGACGGTATTGAAGAAGCGATGGCGCCACGTGGCATCATTGGTGGTGGCTGGCGCTCCCGTACCTTCCTGTCCTGATGCCTGTGACGTTCCTTCCCCCCAGTCGGCAAGTAGCTTGTGCAGTTCGGTGGTTCTAGCAGTGTTAGAAGGTGTTCTAGACATGTTTACAGTCAGGGTAGCCCCGGTGATTGTTGCGCCTGACGGAATGTTTCCGGCGATGTCGAACGCAATCACACCGCGACGCAGTTCGCCCATCGCAGTCTCGCCTGTGAAGAAGTGACTGCCCAAAGCGTTACTCTGATCGCCGTCCGCAGCAACATACTCATAGAGTGTGTTGTCTTTACTGGGGTTGATATTAACAGTATCCGCGATGGCTGGACGAGGAGTGGCACCGCAGAGCACGACTGCGAGCATCAGTGAGAACGGAGTATAGCGACTTTGCACAAATTGAGGGTTCATGGGTATTTCAAAACTTCAGGCATTCAGACATGAGGAGCTGACATTGCATAATTGACAACGTATTCTTTGTGCCAGCGTGCGACGGAGACGACCGCTATTCACCAGTCGCTGTTGCCTCCTGAACAGGTGGCGTCGGCCGAGGCATTGGGGTAGGGCGCGACCTGGGTGTAGCTCTTATGTATTCGACGGTCAATACTGGCGGGTTAGCGCTCTCTCGTGTGTCGAACCGCTTTGCTGTCCCAATTGCCGTTTCATCGCCTAACACAAGCCAGCCGAAGTTAGTCGCCGGATTATCCAGCCACGATTGCACGTCGACGACCATCTGCGGTGAACTCCACGTGTAAAGTCCGACAGCGCCAACCGACTGGCTAGCACTCACAGCGTCGGAAAAGTCCCCGCCTTCGGTTATCCAAAAAACAGTGTCGAAGAAACGGTGCCGCCACGTGGCATCAT
>DASYEA010000284.1:0-11524 GCA_036499265.1 Schlesneria sp.
TTCATTTCGTCACGGTAACCGAAGTTGCCAAACTCCATCACGTAGTTGATGCGAACGCCTCGGTTGCCGTCGTCATCGTTGTCAGACTGCCAGAGCGTGCCGAAGCTGTCGACCGCGACCTCCCAATTATTGCGGAAGTCCCAGCCGAGGGTCTCGAATTCGCTGCCGTCCATATTGCAGCGGAAGACCATTCCCTCTTGATAAGGCTTACGATGATCGTGAACTTCGCGACCGGACAGGTCGACAATCTGCTTGCCGTCTTTGTCCTTGATCCGACGGCCACTGTTGCCGAAGTTGAAATAGAGTTTGCCATCGGGACCGAAATGGAAGGCGTGAATTCCGTGGTCGTGCTGAGCCCCTTCGATGCCGGTGAACAGCAGTTCCTTGCGGTCTGATTTGAGATCGCCATCGTCGTCATGCAGGAAGAAAACGCTGTCGCCGCAGGAGACGATGATCTTGGTCCCCTTGCCTGATGGAGTGGGCAGGACGCAGATGCCGTGTGCGGAATCGACATCGTGCCCCTGATGAAAGACTGTCTGCTTGTCGGCGACACCGTCGCCGTTCGCATCTTCCAGAATCAGAATGCGATCGCCTTCTTTGCGTTCGCCGTTGCGATGCCGATAGTTGACGACTTCGCAAACCCAGATCCGGCCGAGGTGATCGATGTCGATACTGGTCGGGTTGAGCATCGGTGGATTCGACGCTTCACTGGCGAAGAGCGACGCTTCCAATCCGTCGGCGATATCCAGTCCCAGGATCGCATCCTTGGGTTCGCGACTTCCGGCACCGTTGGGAGCGGAAGCGACCTGGATTGGAGGTTTCTGAAGGTAGACCAGAAACTGCACGCTACTACTGTTTCCCTGTTTTGCTCCGCCGTTGTCGATGCCGCCAATTGCCTTGAATCGAGTAGTTCCAGCGGGCAGGTCATAGGCGATCACCGAGTTGGCATGTGTGCCAATTCCATATTCGACCGGCTTGCCGGCGATGATCAGCTTGTCGCCACCGACATTGACGTTCAGTCCGACTTTACCCCATTCCGCCACAGCGGACTTCCACTTCAACTCGGTCAGCTTCTTCTCGCCGTCGGCAGTGATCAGCCGTGGTTCAGCCCAGTCGGCCCAATCGCAGGCGAACCCATCACCGCCATCGCGGACCACCAGGTAAAGTTCCTTCGCCCCTGTCACGTCAACGTCGATGTTGACCGACATTCCCGGTGTCGACGTGTTGACCGTTTTCGATTGGAATTTCGGCTCTTGCGCCAGGGCCAGACTGGCGAGGGCACAATAAGCGGCGAAAGGAACAACATGTCGGCGAATCATTGAAGAGAGCTCCCGCGGGGCTGGTGACTTAGCGTGGGTAAAGCCATCAAAAAGTAGAACCCGGTCACTGGGTGACCGGGTCGCGTCATGAGATCACAAGACTATTGCTTGTTGTACTCGTCGAGGATCGCCTGCCAGCGAGCCTTGTTGAAGTCGGCAGGAATCGCCTCGTCGTGATTCTGCAGCAAGTCGTCGACGGTGACAGTTCCGGCAGGAACGCCGTCGCTGGGGACATCGGCTCCGGCGGTCCAGACAATCGCGTTCAGGATCAGTTTACGGAACTGATTATTGCCCCAGTTCACATGGTTATGACCGCCCGTGCAGCCAAAACCTCGACCACCGTCGTCTCGTTGAGTCGCCCAAGCCATGTGCTGCGGCTCTTTGTTCTTGATCGCGGTGCGAACGGCTGGGTTTCCGCTGTGTGAGCCATCGCCGCGCGAAAGAGTCTCGTCAGGTGGCAAGTCAGTTAGAATCGGCTTCACGCCAGCCATGTCGTTGCGAAACCGCATGTGGTAGTACCATTCGTCGTTCGTCGCGAATGGCTTCACACCGTGAGTGACGGCGTGATCGGGAAACTTCGAATAGTGAGCCGTCCAGTGCGGATTGACGGACCAATCGGCCTCAAAGTACCCGCCGGTCCAGTCGAGGAACTTGTCGCCAGACGCACCTTTTGGCGTTTCGACGCCATAGTGAATGCAGACGATTCCAGTTCCCTTGGAGGTCAACGCATTCAGTTGATCAAGGTGGGTGTTAAAGGGATGACCGCCACCACCATCGGAGTAAATCAAGATCGTGTTGGCGGAGGCCAGCTTCTCATCGCTGGGCCAGCCCGATTTCTGGAGCGAATGGACTTCGGCCTCGACTGGCAGTCCGCTGGCATTCAGCAGTTTGGCCATGAGCGAGCAGCCTGACAGGTGGTCGTGGGCGCCAAACCCGTGACTGGGGTTGCCGGCCAGCAGCAGGATCTTCTTCTTTCCGGTGCTGCTGGTTGAGGTGCCTTCTGGCTTCAGTTGTTTGAGCTTGATATTGCGGAACTGGACCTTCATCGGCGGGCCAGCATGCAGTTGCAGAGCGAGCACACCCTTGGCACGACGATCGGCCTTATCTTCGTCGGTGACGATAGACGTGGTGACGCCGTTGATCTGGTGCGTGAACGTGAATCCCTTCGCGGTGATGTGATACTCGTTCCAGTCTTCTTTCTTGATCTTCTTCTGGATCTCGTTCGTGTTGCCGATTTCTTTCACGACCTTGGGCTTGTGATCGTCGCCGATGACGGTTTCCTGGCCGCGTTGAGCCAGAATGCCACGGAATCGCTCGCCGTAGTTGATGCCGGAGTAGGTATCCCCGGCTTCGAAGTCACCCTGGTAGCCACCGATGACCCACTTTTCGTTGGGGACTTCAAAGCTGCGATACTGAATGCCCGAGTTGCCGTTGATGATCTTGTATTCGAGCTTCAGTTCGAAGTCCGCGGTCTCGCCACCGCGCCAGATGATGAACGTATTCCCCTTGGTGGGTTTGTCGGCCGTGGTCTGGCCGGTGATACATCCGTCTTGAACACTCCAGAATTCGGGGTTGCCGTCCCATTTATCCAACGTCTTGCCATCGAAAATCGATTCCCAGCCGTCCTGGGCAAAGGCCCCTGTGCTAAGGACAGCCAAGGCCATCAGCCACGCGGCTATCCCTGTTCCGTATCGCATGTTCTGCTCCTGTTGAATCTCGTTGCTGGTCGTCGATGTGCCGTTTCGGATCGAACTGAGTCGCACGCGCGCTATTGGAACATATTAACGACTACCTTCGCAACGCTGGCGTCGCATGAGAAAGTGAAATACAGAGGCGCGGAGATCGTGGAGAGGATAAGAAGTCTGGAACCACGGAATACACGGAAATCACGGAAGGAAGATGGCCCGAAAGGTTTTCGATAGCGGCTTTATTCTGAGTGTTCATCACGGTCTAGAGTCATGGAAAAAGTTCACGAAGAATGAAGTTGCAAGATGGAAGAGCATTCTGCAGTCACGTCTTCCTTTCGTGGTTTCTGTGTATTCCGTGGTTGCACTCTTTGGCTTGCAAGCTTCTCTGTATGGATCAAGAATCTCGATGCACTGTTTCCATGGCAAAGGCGGGGAGGCAGATGGCGACGTAGTCGGCTCCATCGGGATCGGGGGTGCTGTAGCGGACCCACTCGCCGGCGTGCGTGATGATGCCTTGTCCGGCTTGGACGTCGATCACTCCGGCTTTGTGTTCGACTCGTAGCGACCCCTTCAATACGAGTGTGTACTCATCGAATTCGGGCGTCTGTCCCGGTTCGACCCAACCGGCGGGGCTCGACATGTGAGCGACGCTGAGGGCATCCGTCTTCGAATTCACGCGACCGATGTATTCGCGAATCAGCTTGGGCTTGTTTCCGGCAGCGGTAATCTGTGTCGGTGCGGCAATCAAGGTTGGCATCGTGGATCCTGAGAAGTTGTGAGTTACGATCGATCGCGACCTATTTGGCGGTATCTGTGGCTGTCGTCACCACGGGGACCAGGACTCGCGATGCGTTCTGCTGGTTGAGATAGATTGTATTCCGGGCGACCACTGTGCTTTCTGGAAAATCGATTGTCAGCGGTTCGCCCGTGTTGGGGTTGGGTTCATAGAACGGGGCACCGGTACTGGCGATGGTGACACGGATGCGATGTCCGCGATTGAAGTTCTGACTGAGCCAGCCGACGTCGAACGCCACCTTGCAGATTTCATTGGGTTTCATGAAAACCTCGCGTTCGAATCCTTCTCGATAGCGCGCCCGGCGGATGTAGTCCATGATGAGGATAGAGCGACCATCAGGATAGACATCGCTGACACGGACGATGAAGTCGGTATCGCGGGCATCGGACGAGACGTAGAGTTCCGCCTGCACTTTGCCAGTCCACTCGACAGGTTCGGTAAGAACATCCGTCGTGAAAGTTCGCACTTCAGCGTGCGATTCATAGTCTCGCGCATCTTTGGCACCGGGGAACGCGATGGTTGGGATGGGAGCGGGGCGTTGCGGATCCGCCAGCCAGGTGACCGAGTCATCTGGAGACTGTGACGGTTTTGACCGCAGAGATTTATCGGCATGCAGATAGTAAGGCGTCGGTTTGGCAGTGATTGGCCAGTCGATCGCGGTGCGCCAGACATTGCCCGGCGCGTCGGTTTCGCCGATCGCTCCCATGATGTAGTAGCGAACTGTCGGCTCGTTGGTCACACCGTTGTCGATCCCCTTTAGGTAATGGTCGAACCAACGCAGCATGTGTACGTCCATCGCGAACCTGGCGTTCTCGGGATATTCCATCTCGTTCGATTTGTTGGTTTCCTTGAACCGTCCGTGCAGCCAGGGACCGATCAACAGTTGTTGCGTCCCGATCGAATTGGGGCCGCCGCGATGTTGGCGACCGACATAGCTGTCGACGGAGCCAACGCACATGAAGTCGTACCAGCTACCGACGGTGAAGCACGGAACATTCATCTTGTCGAAGTAGCGCGTGCAGTCTTCGGCAGCCCAATAGCCGTCATTTGTGGGATGTTGAAACCACTCGGCCAGGAGTTCGCGGTTGTGCTCGGGAACGCGGGCGACTTTGTCCATGGATTTGAATCGTTCGGGGCGCGTAATGCCGCCGATGCGGTAGCCTTCGTGATACAAGCTGAGGCCCGTGTCAATCATGTATTGAGCCACCAGATGCGGAGGTTGAGTCACGGCCAGGAAGTTCTGCGCGAATCCGGCTTGAGAGCTGCCAAACGTGCCGATCTTGCCCGTCGACCAAGGCTGCTTGGCGAGCCATTCAACGAGATCGTATCCGTCCTGCTGCTCACCCCATGCCAGATGCCGATAGCCTCGCCAGACTCCTTCGGACCGCTGTGACCCGCGGAAATTGGCCAGGACCGTCACATAGCCACCCTGCGCCAGCTTGGCGAACGACTTTTGAGTGCCGGGATCATTACCATTGGCATAGCGCTGCTCCAGCAACACGGGCCAGGGGCCGGTACCGGCAGGTGTGTAGATGAACGCGGACAGCTTGACGCCATCGCGCATCGGAATCATTTCGTGCGTCTCGGTCACGCCACCCAAGTCGACGGGGTCAGCCGCGTGCGCGAAAAGGTTTGATGCCAGAACGAGCCACCCGACGAGCCACGTCTTGTTCGAACTCATAGTGATCCTTTGCAGATAATTCTGGCCAGCATTCCTCGCATCAGACAGCGCAGATCGTAATCATGGACCGGTGATGAAGAAACTCTGGTGCGGGTCGCCACAGTCAAGTGGGATGCGTTCTACGACAAGAGTCTCTGCATCACACGGTCCACATTCGCGAGAGGAAGTGGCAGTTGATGAGCAAGGTCTTGTCTAAAGTCGCGTGCTGCCTGTTGATCCTTCAACAGGCCGGAGCCAACTCGCAAGCGGAGGACACTCCTCAATACGATCGCGACATTGCTCCGCTCCTGAAACGTCACTGTGTGAAATGCCACGGGCCGACTAAGCGGGAAGGAAAACTTAATCTCGCTGCGCCTGGGGCGATTATCAAAGGGGGCGCGGAAGGTGCTGCCGTGGTGCCTCACGATGTCACCGCGAGCTTGTTATGGAAGCGTATTGACAGCGACGAGATGCCTCCGGAACTTCCGTTGTCGGCGGACGAGAAGTCGCTCATTCGTCGCTGGATCGAGGCCGGGACGCCGGGCTTGAAACAGAGTGAGGACGATGTTGCCGGTCACTGGGCTTTTCAGCGGTTGCCGAAGACGCTTCGTTCACCCATCAGTCGGAAGACTCCTGTATCGCCGCTGGATGAGTTCATCCAGCAGAATCTGGAGGCGGATGGGCTGACGATTTCGGCGGAAGCCGATCGCGGCAAGCTCATTCGTCGAGTCTGCTTTGATCTCACCGGGCTGCCACCTGAACCGGAGGCGATTGCCGAGTTTCAATCAGACCTTCGTCCCGATGCCTACGAGCGGATGGTCGATCGGTATCTGGCATCTCCGCATTTTGGAGAACGGTTGGGGAAACTGTGGCTGGACGCGGCCGGGTACGCGGATTCGAACGGCTACTTCAATGCGGATAGTGATCGTCCGCTCGCCCATCGCTACCGCGACTATGTCATTCGAGCGTTGAACGCGGATTTGCCTTACGATGAGTTTGTGCGCGAACAGATTGCGGGCGACGAAATGGCGGAGATCACGGCGAAGAATGGCGAATCCGCTGATCTGTCAATGTTGCGGCCGGCAGAGGCTGAACGTCGAATCGGGTTACTGGAAGCGACGCATTATCTGCGGTGCGGACAAGACGGGACCGGTGAGAGTGACGGGAACGAAGATGAGGTTCGCGTCGACCGGTATACCGTGCTGGAAACGGCGATGCAGAACATTTCCACCGGGCTGTTCGGTTTGACGATTCAATGTGCGAAGTGCCACGATCACAAATTCGAACCTTTGACGCAGCGTGATTACTACAGCCTTCAGGCCGTGTTGATACCGGCCTTCCCACCGGCCACGTGGACCAAACCGAATGATCGCTTTGTCTATGCATCAATGCCCGGTGAACAGGAAGCATGGCAAGCGAACGTGGCGCAAGCGGATCGCGAGATTGAACGTCTGTCGGCTGAGGTGACGAAATGGGCCGCGGAACATCGCCCGCGAGGAACGACTTTGTTCAATGACGATTTCAACGAAGCGGCGGACGCGTTCACCAAAAGATGGAGCAATACGGCACCGGGAGATGAAGCGCCCGGCGGGACTGAGGCCGTCAAGCTGAACAGTCGCGAAGCACCTGGAGCAATCGTTCTCGATGGCTCACTGCACTTGTTTGAGGGAGGGGCTGGCGGAGACAAGTGGCTGTCCACGCAGCAGGCGTTCGATTGGACGCCTGACGTGGTGGGAGCTTCGATTCAAGTCACGTTTGATCTGGTCGATCATCACATTGGCGACTCCGCGCCGGCCGAGCGCATGGGCTATTTCATCGCGTTACACGACTTCAACGACAATAACACCACTCAAGGAGGCAACATTCTGATTGACGGCCATCCTTCGACGGGAAGCGCTGTGCTCGTGGACTATCCCGGCGCTGATTCGCGACCGGTTGGCTCTGTGGGAACGACGGGGTACGTCCCCGGTCGGAATTACGGAGTTCGCGTGACAAGGAAAGCGCGTGGCAAATACTTGCTGCAGCACCTCGTGGATTGGCAAGTCGAAGAGAAGACGATCACGTTGAAGGAAGCAGACCTTCCCGACGGCGGATTCGGATTCGAGTTCTGTTGTGGTCGCAGCTTTGTCGTGGACAACGTTTGTGTGGAATCGTTCACTCCCACCGAGCAAGGAGACGCGCTGGGTGACTTTGCGAAAGAACTGACGACGCAGCGGGCGACGTCAGAAGAAGCTCACAAACGACGAAAGACATTGGGATCAGAGCGACCTGGACGAGTCGCCTGGACGACAGACGTTGCAGATGCTCCCGAAGTCCATGTTCTGCAACGCGGCGACTATAAATCACCGAGAGAAGTTGTTGGCCCTCGCAGTTTTGAGATTCTGGGGAAGTCGTCGGTTGATTCTTCGAAGTCCATCGCGCGCGGGAGCGGCCGCAGGTTACAGTTTGCGAATGAGATCACCGAGCCAGAATCCTCTGCGGCAGCGCTGTTGGGCAGGGTGCAGACGAATCGACTCTGGCAGCATCACTTCGGACGTGGCTTGGTTCAGACGACGGACAACTTTGGATTGAGTGGTTCGCCGCCGACTCATCCGGAACTGTTGAACTGGCTGGCCCGCGAATTTGCGCGATCGAATTGGAGTGCGAAACGAGTGCAACGTCTGATTGTCCAATCGGCGGCCTATCGTCAAAGGAGTCGTGCTGACGAGCTGCGATTGAAGCTGGATCCGGATTCGTCGCGGTTGTCGCGATTTCCTGTTCGTCGACTGGATGCGGAAGCGATTCGCGATTCGTTGCTGGTCGCCTCTGGAGATTTTGACGACCGCATGTTCGGTCCGTACGTCCCGACGCAGCGCACCGGTTCGGGCGAGACGGTCGTTCCGGAAGACGGTGGTGGGATAGGGCGGCGATCGATCTATGTACAGCAGAAGCGCACGCAGGTTCACACGCTGCTACAAGTGTTCGATGCGCCGAGCATCGTGTTCAACAGCACGCGTCGACCTCGGTCGACCATGCCGTTGCAATCGCTGAGTCTGTTGAATTCCGAGTTCGTGTTAAAAAGATCGCAGAGCCTCGCAAATCGACTGCAACGTGAGGCGGCGAGCGAATCGGATCGAATACAGAGACTGTTCTTGATCACTACCGGTCAGCCGGCGACAGGACCACAGATCTCGTCTGCGACGCGGTTTTTGCACGGCCAAACGGCCGAGTATCGAGAGCAAGCAGGGGGAGAGCAGCGGGCCTGGGAAGATCTCAGTCAGACGCTGTTGATTGGCAATGCTGCACTGTATGTGGAGTGACCACCGCGGGCGAGACATGTGAGAGTTGGCCGATGTGGATGGGTTCACGATAACCTGCGCGGCTCGTTGCGATCGATCGACGAATAGACCGCTCCCCATTTGCAGGTGGGATCTATCTGCTTCCAAAAATGTATCTAAGTGCTTTTGAGGTAATTGATTCCGAAGTGTTGTCGCAGCGAATGCAAGACCAAGTGAGCCTTGGATGCTTTGTTTGCAGTCGGCTCGAAATGGTCAAGCGGCCGGTAACCCTGATCCAAAGCGGTGTCGAGCCGCGCGCTGACGTCTCTGCCAGCACCTCATTCAATAAGAACAGGTGAAGGTGTTGCCTAACATCCCTTGCCGAAACTGCCCGAATCCATTAATCCCTACTATCCCTCAGGTTGCCGCGAGAAGGGGCCGAACTTCGCTAGTTTGCGGCGAGCAACAGCGGTATAGTGGTTGTCGGTAGGGCGATGAGATTTCCTCACTGACGTTGCGTTGTCGTCTGGTCTCAGTCTAGTCGCCGTTTTGGTGTAGATGGATTTCCGAAAACATGGATGTTGGTAAGCCACTTGTGCAGGTTGTTGACGTCATCGGCGTCCGATCGCCAGTTGGTTTGACGCCGAACGTTCAGGGATTGGATCATCCATCGACGACCCGGAGGTTGCTCGCGGAATGACGTTGAACATGCCTAACCGGGCTGATGCCGTGCTGGAACCCTCCAGCGGCTGGAGCCGTCGCACCCGCTCTCTGCTGGGAGTGCAAATCGTCGGCACCGGTTCTTACGTGCCGGATAACGTCGTCACGAACGCTGACCTTCAGGCGCGGTATGGCTACGACCCAGCGTGGATCGAGCAACGGACGGGAATCCTGACGCGTCGCCACGTCGTCGAGGGACAGGCCACCAGCGATTTGTGCATTGAAGCAGCGCGGCGCGCGATGCGTAACGCATCCGTGTCGGCTCGGGACATCGATCTGGTGGTTGTCGGGACGTTCACGCCAGACTTCCACTGTCCCACGACGGCCAACCTGGTCCAGCAAGCATTGGGCCTGGACGCGCCCGCCATGGACGTGCATGCCGCCTGTTCGGGCTTTGTCTACGCTCTCACTACAGCCGCTCAATTCGTTGCCACTGGTAACAGCAGACTGGCGCTGGTCATTGGTGGTGATTGCAACAGTCGGATCGTGAATCCGCTGGATATGAAAGTCGCCCCCCTGTTCGGTGACGGTGCTGGAGCCGTGCTATTGGCCAAGGGTGACTCGCATCAAGGCTTGGTCTGTTATCAGTTGGGCTCCGATGGCGGCGGCGGTTCGATGCTCGACCGACCTGCCGGCGGCTCGCGAAATCCGATGACGCATGAAGACTTGGACGCCGGACGCCACTACCTGCAAATGGATGGCCGCAGCGTCTTCAAGTGGGCCGTGCGAGCTGTCACGGACAGCATGGAACTGGTCCTGAGGAAGTCGGGTATGTCGGTGCATGACGTGGCGTTGTACGTGCTGCATCAGGCTAACATCCGCATCATCAACAATGTTGCCGAACAGATGGCCATTCCACCGCACAAGTTGTTCAACAACCTGCAGGACTACGGCAATACTTCAGCCGGGTCGATTCCGATCGCCTTGGACGAAGCGATTCAATCGGGTCGGCTGGAACGAGGCGATACCCTGCTCATGAGCGGATTCGGAGCCGGTCTTACCTGGGGAACAGGCTTGTTCCGCTGGTAACAACCGCGGCCATCCCGCCTCGTTTAACCGCGTGGGCATCGCCCCGCGCGTTCTTTTGACTTGGCGGACTTCACCTGACGACCTATGCGTCGCATCGGTCTGATCAGTCTCATTCCTCCGAATTTCAACGACGTCGATGGAACCACAGGCAGCACTTCGGCAGCATTTCGGGTACGACACCTTCCGCGGCAGGCAGGAAGCGATCGTCCGACGAACGATGGCGGGCGGGCACTCGCTGGTGATCATGCCCACCGGCGGCGGCAAGTCGCTGTGTTATCAGATTCCCGCACTGCTCTATGAATCAAACGCGTTCTCCGGCGATTCGCGCATTCCGCTCACGCTGATTCTGTCACCTTTGATTGCGCTCATGAAGGATCAGGTCGATTCGCTGCGATCGCGCCAGGTCGATGCGGCCTTCATCAACTCGTCGCTGTCTCGCGAGGATCGCGAGCAACGCTACAAGAAGCTGGCCGCGGGCCGCTATCGACTGCTCTACGTCACGCCGGAACGGTTCCGCAAGCCCGAATTTCTCGAGGCGATCGCACAGCGGGATGTCCGGTTGCTGGCCGTAGATGAAGCACACTGCATCAGCGAATGGGGGCACGACTTTCGGCCGGACTACACTCGCCTGCGCGAGTTTCGCAGCCTGATCGGCGATCCGACGACGCTCGCGTTGACGGCAACCGCGACGGTCGAGGTCCAGGCCGATATCATCCGCCAACTGGGACTACCCGCCGACACCGTGACCTTTCACGAGGGGATCGATCGACCCAATCTGCATTTGGCAGTGCAGGAAGTCTGGGGCGATCAAGAGAAACTCGAGCAGATCGTTGCGATCAGGGATCGGTACGCGAGTTCGACCGGTAGCGGGATCGTCTATTTCACTCTCATCCGGACTTTGGAACGGTTCAGCGATTTGCTGCGACTGGAACGGATCCCACACGTCTGCTATCACGGCGATCTCGACCGGCAGCAGCGTCGACGGATCCAGAACGAGTTCATGGATGGACACTGCCCGCTGGTCCTGGCGACGAACGCCTTCGGCATGGGAATCG
>DASYEA010000285.1:0-3124 GCA_036499265.1 Schlesneria sp.
AAGCTCCCTTTTTGCTGCGACCAAGGCGGATGTCTTGATATCCACTTGAACCTGATACGGTTCCTTGTCGAGCTGGACCAACAAGTCACCCGCCTTCACACGCTGGTTGTTATCCACCAGGACGGTCGTCACGTGGCCAGCAACTCGGGGTGCAACGAAGGTCACGTGACCGTTGATGTATGCGTCGTCCGTGGAGACTGTGTTTAGTGCGGTCGATACGATGGGCAGCAGAACGTAGCTACCGGCGACAACGCCAGCCGCAATCCCTGCAAAAAGCAGGTAGCGCCGCCAAGGGGAAGATAGCGAGCGTGCCGCAAGTGGCGTTGGGAGTGCGACAACACGGTTATTCAATTCCGCTGCTTGCTCTTCCGGTTCGGCATGGACATGCACCGTTGGAGCCGGGCTAACGGCGGACGATGCCGCTCGAGGAAGCGGCAATGTGATTTCCTGAACGCTTCCAGAACTCTCTTTCGTGGTTTCCATTCTGATTCTCCCCGGTCGCACTCAGGTCATAGACGTCACCGGCTTCTGGCAAACGGCAACGGGGCTCACTTTATGAACTGCGCAGAGGAGGCACCATTAGACGAAGGTATTGGCACACCAAGGTATAGTGTCGGCTCTTCGGGTGGACAGCTTTGCGTTCGTTCGAAGCGTCAAACTGATGTCGATTGCGCTTTCGGCGGGAAATCAGGCGGAACCGGCCATGCTCAAGCGAAAGTCGTGTCAGGGTTTTGGATTGCTAGCGGGGATACCAATACCAAAGTATAATAGTGCTCTTCCTGCGCGTGGCGTATCATCCGACCTCGCCGAACCGCACGAATAAAGGAGCGGTTCATGAGGCAGACGCCGCCCATTCCTTTCGCCGGCTCGCAACTGTGTGAGACGCGGCACGTGTGTGCGTTTTTTAACAGTGCAGACGAAGAGTATGGGGTCCTACTCCCATTCATAAAGGATGGGTTTGAGAAGGGCCACAAGGCAGTTCACATCCTCAATCCGAGTCGGTGCGTGGAACATGCTCAGAGGCTGGCTTCCGCCGGAATCGATACGACCGTCAGTCAACGGAGCGGCCAGTTGGAAGTTCGAACGAACGTCGATGCCTATCTACGTGATGGCCAATTCGATCAGGACCGGATGCTTGAATTGTTTGAGCAGTTGGCGAACGACAATAAGGGGCAAGGCTATCCACTAAGTCGAATCATTTGCCAAATGGATTGGGCCGCGGATGAACAATCACATATCGATCAGCTCGTCGAGTTCGAATCGCGAGTGAACGATCTGTGGAGCCGACACGACGATGCGGTGATCTGCGTTTACGATGTGGCCAAGTTCGGGGGTGACACTGTCATCGATATCATGCGGACGCACCCAATGATCATTATCGGCGGCATCCTTCAGATCAATCCGTTTTATGTTCCTTCCCAAGTGTTTCTGAGCGAGCTTCGCGAACGACGAGCGTCTGGGATTGGGCCTGCAACGACATGAGCATGGAAATCCAGGACAATCATTCCGCCGAAGAAGTCAAACGATTGCAGCGGTGTATCAACGATCTGGTCGGCATGCTCGCGCTGCCAGCACTCTGGAGCGGTGGCAATCCAACACAGATCGCTCGCACGCTGATCGATGTGCTGCAGCGCATGCTCGGCTTGGAACTGATCTACGTTGAATTGAAAGATCCAATCGATGAAGCACCGCGGGAATTCGCCAGGGTTGCTCCGTCGATAGTTGCACCGACGCACCCATCGGAAATCGGTGCCGAGTTGCGACGCATGCTGGGAGACGATCGCCAGCAATGGCCATTGCAAAGCGATCGCCGATTTGCAGATGTCGATCTGTCAATCGTGCCGATGCGGTTGGGGCTGCATGGCGAAATGGGCATGGTCGTGGCGGGAAGTGAGCGAACGGATTTTCCCAGCCAGACCGATGAGCTATTGTTGAGAATGGCGACGAATCAGGCAGTGATGGCGTTGCGCGAGGCCCGACTGCTGTACGAACAGAAACGAGTTGCCGACGAACTTGATGTGCGCGTGGCTCAACGAACGAAAGAACTTGCCGTCGCAAATCAAAAACTGCAACTGCAAGTTGATCTGCTGCAACAGATCCCCGTTGCCACTTGGACAATCCGGCCGGATGGCACCCCCGATTTCATCAATATGAAATGGGTGGAATACACTGGCCAAGCGGCGGATTACGTTTTATCCGCTCCCGAGGCATGGATGACTGCAATGCATCCCGATGATCGTGACGCTGCGTCGACGATCTATTGGGAGGGAATACGCGCTGGCCGAAGCTTTGCAATGGAGACCCGCTTTCGTCGTGGCCTGGATGGAGCTTATCGCTGGCATCTTAACCGAGCCGTCGCACTCCACGACGAACATGGAAGAGTCGTAAAATTCGTCGGGACATCGACTGACATCGAAGATCTAAAGAACTCGCAAGAGGAATTACACCGGACTGAGGAACGGGCTAGCCTGATCGTCGATACCGCATCGGATGCCGTGGTCACGATGGATATCACGGGAACGATCACCAGTTGGAACAAACAAGCAGAGGTAATCTTTGGCTGGAGCAGCACCGAAGCGGTGGGCCTGCGCCTGTCGGAATTGATTGTGCCGCCATTTCAATGGACACCGCTTGACGGTGGGCAGCATTACTTTCCAGGTGCCGATGAAGGGGGTGTCTTGCAGCGGCGGATCGAAGCCACTGCCATCCGTCGCAGCGGTGTCGAGTTTCCAGTTGAGCTGGAAGTCATACCGATGCGACTAAGCAGAGATTTGATCTTCAGTGCCTTCATTCGCGATATCACCGAATCCAAGCTGGCCGAAGAAAAACTGCGTCGGAGTGAACTGAATCTTCGGCAGTTGACCGAGACAATCCCAGAGATGCTCTGGAGCGCCACTCCTGAAGGTGAGATAGATTACTGCAACAGTCGCTTGCTCGAATACACTGGCTTTGCGGCCCAAGATGTCATGGGCGCCGGCTGGCTGAAGCTGATTCATGCCGACGATGTCGAGCCGACGGTTCAGGAATGGATGTCTTGCGTCGCAAGCGGATCACCGTATCGGGTTGAAGTTCGAACCGTACATGCCTCTGATCGAACTTATCGATGGTGCGTGGTAAATGCCCT
>DASYEA010000286.1:0-6834 GCA_036499265.1 Schlesneria sp.
CAGATAGACTCCCCAGAGTGCTACCAGGATCATTCGAGGTGCGAATCCTGCGATCAATAGCACAGATAAGCAGATTCCACTCGCACACCAAAGGTGCAGCATCAGATCGCTGGAACCAATCCAACAGACGCTGGGCAGCAACCGATAAGCATCGCTTCCAAGTTTGCCATAGGCCGCCTTAAAGAAAGCGTCGGCGGGCAATAACCCCTGCTGACCGATCAGGCCATGGATCTGGGACCATAGCGACCAGAATGCGATCAGATAAACGAAGCCAAACGCCTGAAGATAGATTCGTCGCGTGAAGGCATCGTCGTGAGAAAACCTATTCGACGGGCAGACCTGCAAGAGAGATTCGGTGAAGTCGAGATCGGCCTGCTTCGCGCGGACCGCTCCCGACACAGACACTCCAGCAGTCGCTGAGGTCTGCAAAATCAGCCGCTCTGGCGCTGATTCCGCCTGAAGCATTCTTGTCGATCCCTTATAGATGTGGCTGGAAGAGCGCGCACCGCAGTTTAGCCGATCAGATCGATGAGGGAAGGGCGTAATCGCCGAAACACAGAGAAAACGAAATCGTTGCTAACGCAAACTATTTTGTTCTAAATGTCGGTGCCGTCGCAGCCGGCAGTGGCGAGCAAGCGATGACGGTCCAACGTTCCAGATGAACGATCGCCGCCGATTCGAAATCCATCACTCGAACCTCATATTGAGCCACGCCAAATGGCAACTCATCGCACAACCAGGTATCGCACCGATACTGATGTGTTGGCTCGTTCTGCGGAAAATCGACGGCCGCCGCGGCCAACTGACACCGAAAGGCATCGCTTCGAAGTGGAAGATGTAGATACCGAAACTTGCCTGCTCGAAACTCTTTCTTTAAAGGAAGAGCACGGACAAAAGTAAAGTCGGCCTGCTTCTGCTCGTTGATAACAGACGCCGCGTCCTGCCATCGCATAAACTCGGCGGTCGAATCCCCGGCAAGGAATCTCGCAACATCGATCCGAAAACTTCGCACGGGCTTCAATTCGCCATCGCCCCGTCCCTCGGAAACTTCGACGTCGACCACACCCTTCTGCTCATCTGCCTCAATCGCCTTGCAGGTCATCCTGCGTCGCCGGACAGCACCGTCGATGCCCTGCGAACAGAATTCGATCCACGGTGAACCTTGAGGATCAGGAATCGATTGGAACCAGGTCCACAGCTTCCGCGGCAACTCGGTCGGTTTCCGCGTGTAGTCGATCCACTTCATTGCCTCCATCCGGCGAAACAGCCAGGGCTGCTGCCAGGGATTCTCAATGGGAACCCAGGCAGATATCGCCGAAAAGGCAAACAACACACATTGCAGCCACCGCAAGACCGTGATTCGGCTCGCGAACTCCACAGCGGGAATCATCCCCAGCAGCCAGAACGGGATCAGCCACAGCGCCCACCGCAAGCCGCAACTGACACCACCATAGTTGTAGTTGTTCGTGCGAGTCATGTAGAAGCCGACCACCAGCACGGTCATCACCGCACCCAGCCGAACCAGTGTTCGCAGCGAGGCGTTTCGAATCGATCCGCTGAATAACCAACCCACCAATGTCAGCAGAAACAGCGGTGTCAATGAAAAGATACCGTGATGTCCAATCGTACAGTGCAGGAAGTAAGTCGCGGGCGAATCGAGGTTGCGGTCGACGCCATCAGGATCCATCCAGTAACTAGGGACGCCATCAATCACGAAGTTGTACTTCGCCGAACCATAGCTGGCATACGTCGGCTTCAGGCTACCCGTCGCAATCACATTCGTCGCCAGGAACGCCGCCAACGGCACGATGGCCGCGGGAACATACCAACACAACGTCTGCCGGATCGAGGTCCGCGCCGCGAGAAAGAACGTCGCCAGTCCGAACGCCGCAGCCGGTAACTCATTGGCACACGCCCATCCTGCCGCGGCGCCACACAAGAGAAACGACCATGCAAGCGGTCGCTCTTCGGACAGCAGTTGCTGAAGCGCGTAGAGACTGAGCATCACTCCGACAACGGCAACAGTGTGGTTGTTCAACGTCATCAGGAATGGAGTCACCAGCGTTCCGAACGCAGTCGCTGCCAGCACAAACTGTCGGCACCAGCTCGAATCGGAGACGCGTCTCAACAAGCGAGACATGACGCCTAACGAAATGCCAAACGGGATAATATTCACGACGATCAGAACCAACGTCGTGACCGCGTGAGTGTTCTGAAGTAGCGTCCAACCGGTGACTCGCTGCACGCACAACGTGACACCAGCCACGATGATGCTGAGCAATGGGGGCTTCGTTGAATAGAAATGGCCGCCATCGTAAATGATGTCAATCGAATCCCAGCCCGCTTCCTGCCGGATCTCGTCGATCTGAAACGTCCCTCTCTCTACCAGCGACCAGACAGTGCACCAGCGCGATCGATCGTTCGCACTCTGTAGAGGCTTGGCGTTCACGAGCGAGATGGTGTGCAACGTGACCGCCAGAAAGATCAGTAGGCAGGTGCCCCAACGCTCGGCTGGCGAAATCGCTTCACTAGTTTCATCCGACATCATCGAAAGGCTTCTTATTCAACCGGCCCATTTGACTCGCAACGCTCAGCCGCATCCTGAGCGATGGTTGCTGGCTTCGCAAGCCCGACCAGTACCTAAACCCTGATGGAGGCACGGAAGTGTTGGAACTGGACTCTCTGCCGGTCACCCTGACACTGAACTCGTTTTCAGATCGTCTTTTTACTCGGAGGCGAATTCGCTGTGTCACTATCGTTGAGCGCGAGGCTGCTAAGTTCCGCCATCAACCGGGAACGATCACGCGCGAAGATCGCAAGCGGCAGATCGAGAGGGCCATCCTGATGCGGCATCGTCGTATTGAGAGTCGGCATTCGCGGTTATTTCGCCTTCTTCTTTTTAGGCCAACCTTCCTCCATCTTCTCATAGGCATCACTCGAAATCGTCGAGTCCTTTTTCTTGCGACTGATGCCCGCTTTCTTGCGGCGGTTGATGTTCGCAACAAGTGAGTTCTTGGTCTTCTTTGTCGAGCCCGACGCCGGCGCGTTCGCGGATTTCTTCTTGGCCATCACTTCACCTCACTATTGATTTGGGAGACCGCTTCGCCATTCACGAAGAACGGTGGCAAAGCTGCAAACTCCGCGCCCCCCCTTGAAGACCTCCGTAAGTCGATGGCGAAAAGTGAGACAGTCGATGATATGACAGACACTAGGCCTCGAGCATCCCAAATCGACCTAGCCTTTCGCCCCTCATTCTTTGCGACATCACGCCTTTGCGACTTAGCGTTAACAACGACCGCCACGCAAACGCGGCCCCGCTCTGGCACATACGAGCTCGCCCTGGCTTTTCTGCTCTCCACGTCTGCGCGTGAAAATTGCCTCCGCTGTCTCCGTCGGCGCTGGTTCAGGAGGGATCGTGGCTCTCGGCAGAATAGAGCATGATCGCTAGACTACGATCGCGTCTGTCGGCCAATCCGCTAATATTCACCGCGAGTCTTAAGGGCTTCAGCATGACTGGACACGGACATACTATTTCCCGCGCATCAAGCCCCACGCAGGAACACGCCTATCAGCGCGGGCCGAGGATCGTTGCGATTGAAACGCTGATCCCACATGACATCATGGCGGGGTTGATGCTACTGAGAATTCATACCGACGCCGGGACCGTCGGTGGGGAACAGGTGATCGGACACGGTGAGACCTATTACATCCCGCACGCTGTGGCCGCCACGCTGCACGATTGGATGTCGCGGCGACTCCTTGGCGCGGATGCGACCGCCATCGAAAGCCACTGGCGGTTCCTCTATGAACGAGGAACCGCGTTTGGGGTCCGCGGCTGTGAGCTACGGGCAATTTCCGCGATCGATGTCGCCCTTTGGGACATCCTGGGCCAGTTGACGAAGCAGCCGATCTGGCGGTTGCTCGGTGGACCCGTCCGCGAAGCCATTCCAGTCTACAACAGTTGCGGCGGGCCGACCTATGGGCGGCGACCGAAGGATGCTCCCGATTCACAAGGCTGGCCCGGCCATGGCGATCTCGGCAAAGCGGGGCCGCTGGAGGATAACTTCAACAGCGTCTTTCATGCGGCCGAACTTGCCGAAGAGTTACTCGAAGAGGGATACACGGCGATGAAGCTGTGGTCGCTCGATCAGATCTATCGAACCACCGGCGGACACCGCGTCTCCTGGCCGGACCTGAAAGAGGCTTTGCTGCCAATGCATCAGATCCGGGAACGAGTCGGACTAAAAATGGAACTGATGCTGGATGGCCACGGGTTCTTCTCACTGCCGGCAGCGCTACGGATTGCCGAAGCGATGCGCGAGGTCAAGCCACTGTGGCTCGAGGATGTCATTCGCCCCGACAGCGTGGCGGCTATTGCCGATTTCCGCGATCGAGCCGGAGTCCCGATCGCCGTTAGCGAGATGCTGGTCAGTCGCGAAGAGTATCGGCAGGTGCTGCAACAGAACGCGGCAGACTACACGATGATTGATCCAACATGGGTCGGCGGCATCAGCGAAACTCGCCGAGCCGCGGAGTTATCGCAGGTCTTCAATATCCCGTCGCTCATGCACGACTGCACGGGCCCGCTCACCTTATTCTCCGGCCTGCAGGTTTCGGCGAGCTGCGCGAACATCACCTATCAAGAAACAGTGCGAGCCCACATTCGCACTCTGTACCCCCTACTAGTCGACGAACCGCCGACGGTGAAAAAGGGACACATTGCCATTCCTGACCGCCCAGGTCTTGGTGTGAGATTGCTGCCAGAACTATTCACACCCGATCATCCGGGCTACCGCATTACTCGGCTTTAGTGGGAGGGGGCCTCCTCGCCAGTCACCACAAAAACTGCACGGAGCGCCGCAAAGAAAAATCACGGACCTCCCAAAGTTCCGCGATACTCGTATTGCTAATGAGTTACGGAGAAGCTTCAAAATGGGATGGAATTAAGCGTTTCGTTCTCTGATTCCTTCGTGCTATTCGCGTCCTTCGTGGTTACACCCTATCGCTCTGGACATCCAACACTCCAATCGCGACAGCGACTGCAGTCTTGTTAGGATTCAATCACCACGAAGAGCACGAAGTTGGAATTTGACGAGCTGGCCCCGCATCGCCTGTAATCTCTACAACGATCGGCGGACAATGATGCAAGGATTTCGGGGACCGCAGGGACTCGAGTGGCGTTGTGACCGCAGTCTCTGCCGGAATATGCCGCAACTGGACGAGTTCGTTATCCAAATCTAGCCACTCACGCAGGTTCGCCGCGAATGGCACGAATGCTGCTTTAGTCCGCATCGTGAAGTTTAAAGCAGGACCAAATCGAAAGATGCGGCGATGCTTGTCAGATGACTCGTATTTGAGGGAATCAGCTTGCCCCATTTCTCGCAGCAGCAAATAATGGCGTCCTCGGTGATGTTGAATCGATTGGCAACATCTCAACGAACGGTGATCGTGAGGACGACGCATGTTGGCTGTGGAGATGAACTGGGACTTACTGAATCGCTATCAGGATGCCATGAGTCCCACCACGTTGGTGGGAACCATCATCGCAGCTACAGTAGCGGTCTGGTTGATCTTTCAGGTACGGGCGCGGTTTCGCGAAGATTCCGGTCGTGCCGATGACAAACTCGAAATGCTGACACAGTTTCGAGAATTGCGTCAGCAGGGTGAGTTGACAGAGGATGAGTACCGATTGATAAAGGGCCGACTTGCACACGACGCTGCCCGCCAGATGGACGCAACCCCAAAGACCACAATGAAATCGGCAAAACTTGCCGATGGGGTCGTCCAGCAGGAAGGTGGCACCGGAAACGCCGGGGAAACCGTTCAGGACGACTCAAATCGGCAAGTATCAAGATCCACGGACGAACCGCCGAACCTGAACTCGGCAACTGTGAAAAACTCGGAAATGGGATGAGTCTGGAATGATGCCGGACTCGGATGCGTGGGAAGTGTTGCAGGGCCAAGGACGCGCCGCTTGCTTTCATCAATGAGTTACTCACCGACGAACACCAATCGGCAGCGTTGAAGGAAAGCCAATGGCCTCGGGACGAGATTTTATGTCATCCGCCGGAAAACGTGGCGCGACCGGCAAAAAAAACGCCAATTGTTCGTTTTGTCGCAAGAGCTACCGAGAAGTCGGTCCGCTCGTGGAGGGCCCTGATGAGGTCTACATTTGCGGCGAATGCATCGAACTTTGCCAGAGCATCCTGGATCAGGAGCGCAAACGGCGTGGCACCTCGACCAAGCTCTTTAGCCGCGTGCCCAGCCCGCGTGAGATCACCGAGCATCTTAACCAATACGTGATTGGTCAGGATCGCACGAAAAAGATTCTGTCTGTCGCGGTTCACAATCACTACAAGCGATTGATGGCCGCTTCCGATGCGGACAACGAAGTCGAAATCGAGAAGTCCAACATCCTGCTGATTGGACCAACCGGTTCGGGCAAGACGTTGATGGCTCGCACGCTGGCTCGCCTGCTGCAAGTGCCTTTCGCCATCGGCGACGCCACCACCTTGACGGAAGCGGGATACGTCGGCGAAGACGTCGAAAACCTGCTGCTCAAGCTGCTGCATGCTGCTGATTTCGATATCGAAGTCGCTCAACGCGGAATCGTGTTCATCGACGAAATCGACAAGATTGGCAAAACGTCGCAAAACGTCTCGATCACTCGCGATGTTTCCGGCGAAGGGGTTCAACAGGCGCTGCTGAAAATGCTCGAAGGAACGGTCGCCAATGTTCCTCCACAAGGGGGACGCAAGCATCCTGAACAGCAGTACATTCAGATCGACACGACCAACATCCTGTTTATCTGTGGTGGAACGTTCGTCGGACTGG
>DASYEA010000287.1:0-7234 GCA_036499265.1 Schlesneria sp.
CCCGCCCTGTCGAGATGGAAGATCATCCTCCCATTGGTCCCGATGAACTACGACGAGTGATCTCGTTACTCAAAGCGACATTGACACACCTGGTCATCGACCTCAGCAAGACGTTTACACCGCTCGATCAAGCGGCGATGGAACTTTCCGATGTGATCTTGATCGTCACTCAACTCGATCTCCCTTCGTTGCGAAACGCTGTCCGACTGATGCAGTATTTCAAACGACGCCCCGGGATGTATGAGAAGGTGAAAGTCGTCGTCAATCGCATGGGGCTCGACGAAAACACGATCAGCTTGCATAAGGCGCTGGAGACGCTGGGGCGAGAGATCTTCGCGACCATTCCGAACGACTATGCGACGATGGTCGAAGCCCGAAACAACGGCGTGCCGTTGATCACTCAGGCTCCGAAGGCCAAAGTCACGAAAAGTATTCTGCAACTGGTGCAGGCCCTCGACGGGCCGCCCGACCCCGAAGAAAAATCAGATGAGAAAAAGCCGGCCAAAAAAGGGGGGCTGTTCAGTTTCCTGGGATCAGGGGGACGATGAGCCTTGGACTCGACGTCGTGGCCGGGGGGCACGCGACGCGAGAATCACGCCTCATCGAGAGACCCGGCCTTCACGGCCGGGTTTTCTTTTTTGTAGAGCAACAGAATAATAATCAACCTTCCACCATCATTCTCAGGAGGGTTGCCAGTGAATGTCGTTGTCCCGCCGATCCGTGTCCATTGGCTGATTGTCGCAATCCTCACGCTGGTGGCCCAGTTCCCAACAATGGCCTTCGCCGACGAACTGACCGGCGTGACGCGATCGCTCTTCGACGGTGCTTCTCTTCATGGCTGGTCAGTCGAGAACGACTGCGACGTGGACGTAGTTGACGGCTGCTTGCGCCTGAAAGCGGGCAACGGGTGGCTTCGCAGCCATTACACGTATCGCGACTTCGATCTGCACGTCGAATGGAAGGCTCTGCAAGCGGAGAATTACGACGCGGGGATCTACATCCGCGCCAGCCGCGATGGAAAGCCGTCGCCGAAGCCCGCCTATCAGGTCAATCTGCTGCAGAACAAAGAAGGAAACATCAGTTCGCTTCCAGGAGCTGAAAGTTCGGGCTTGGTGAAAGCGGGCGAATGGAATGCCTTCGATCTGCGAGTCGTGGACGATTCGGTCTCGCTCAAGATCAACGGACAGCAAGCCTATACTGCCGCGGGTTTGAAGCAAGCTGACGGCTACATCGGCTTTCAGGTTGAAGTCCCTGTGGGTGGTCAGTTCCTGATTAAGAACGTAAACGTGACGGAACTGGGCTATCGCCCGCTCTTCAACGGCCGCAATCTCGATGGATGGGAGGCTGAAGGTGGCTCAGCCGACAGTTGCTGGTCCGTGCAGGACGGACTATTGGTCTGTTCAGGTCAAAAGGGACCATGGCTGCGAAGTGCCGACGAGTTCGGTGACTTCGATCTGCGACTCGATTACCGTCTCTCCACAGGAGGCAACAGCGGCGTCTATGTCCGAGTCCCCAAAGACGGCAATCATCATCGCGAAAACGCCGCATTACCAATCGCTGGCTTCGAAGTGCAAGTTCTAGACGATGCCGCACCACAACATCTTAAGCTCAAGGACTACCAATATTCGGCGTCAATCTATGACATCGTGGGAGCGAACCCACGCGTCAGCCGACCACCCGGCGAATGGAACACGCTGGAAATCAATTGCCGTGGCGATCGAGTCACGACGTGGCACAACGGCTATCAAGTGACCGATATCTCCAGCAGCCAATCGCCGACACTAGCTCTTCGTTCTCTGAAGGGCTTCCTGGGACTGCAAAATCACAACACCATCGTCAAATTCCGAGACATCCGCGTCGGCCCAGCGATCGAGTTGCCAGTTGCTGTTGAATCGTCAACGAATCAATAGCATTACTGCTCAGATCAGCGGCCATCTGGAGGCAGGAGCACCATGCACACTTTCGTACGAAGCCATCTCCACTGTCGATTTGCGAAATCGCAGGCTCGCCCATCACCTGAGCGCCGTTCGCTATTGCCCCTGCAGAGGGCTTTCGCCCATGACAACGAATAGGCGGAACTGTGCGATGTTGAAAGCGACGGCGGCGTCTATCAAGTCCAGTCGTGCTCGCGTCAGCAAATCCAGACTATTGCACACTTCGATTGGCAATCCTTCACCAGCTCGGATCCGCTGCAAGTCGTGATCGGCAGCGCTGTTCGCTGCGGCGAGCTGGACCTGCGAGACGTGCAGGCGCTGTCGCGCCGATTGCATGTCGGCATAGGCTTCACTGACTTCGCGGCGGATGACGTTGAGGGTGAGTGCACGAGACTGGATGGCTTCATCGCGCTCTGCCGCGCGTTCTTGTTGGAGTGAACGATTTCCTGCACCCATATTTTGCAGTTGCCAGAATGCGAAGACATCGAAGTCGGTGCGTGAGCCTGTTGTCTGGTAGAACGAAGCGACGTTCAGATCTTGGCGATTGCTGCCACCTCCGATACCGCCGGCGCTGAAACCGACTGACAAAGTCGGCAACCATGGCCGCATGATCTCCTGCTTGACACGTGCTTCGGCCGCGCCAATCGCAGCACCTGTGGCTTTCACTTCGGGGCGGCGGGCCTGAGCAACGTCGACCAGATAGCTGAGGTCCGTATCGAGTGGCGTCAGCACAATGAGTTCTAACGGAGCAGATGGGGACTCAAGCACAACAGACTGATCGAGACGAAGCAACTGCCCGAGATTGCCTGATGCAACAGCGACCTCTTCCTCCGTCCGTTGCAAGTCCATCATAACCAGCAGCGCATGCGAACGAGCACGATGAAAGTCAGCATATCGACCTTGGCCAACTGCAGCAAAGCTCTTTGTCAAACGGACGATCTCACGATACTGACTCAGAGATAACTGCAAGGCTTCCATACGAGTTTCGGCTCGAGTCAACATGAGATAATTCGTCGCGACATCGAGCAAAGTCAAATTCGAAACAGCATGGGCCCGTGCGTTCCGCTCGGCGACGACTTGGCAGGCTGCCAGCGGCGCGTAGACCGCATCACCAAGCTGAGCGAACACGCGGACGGCGGGAATGGCTACGGTCTCGGCCGCTAACGTTCGTGATCCACCTCCGAAGTAGATCGACTGCTCATTAATCGTTCGAATCTCACCGAAAGACGTTTGCAGTTTGCCCGAGTGCAGGTGGTAGTTGGTTCCTGCTGTCAGCGTGGGAAGCAGCAACGATTTGGCTCCCAGTTCCAATGCCAGTGCTTCTCGCACGCTTTCGTGAGCAAGGCCGATTCGAGGATTGACGGTCGTGGCCAATTTCAACGCGGTGGTCAAGTCGATGGTATGTCGCAGTGAATCGGGCAATTCCCAATTGACTGTCTCTTCTTCATCGCCTGTTCGCGGTGCTGGTGGAACATCGGTTCCAAAACGTTCCACTGACATTGAAGTGTTCACGACCTCGCTTTGTCGCTGGAGCGAGATCGGAGGCGGCAGATCACCATCTTCCGCATCGGCACTGCCGACGATGCAATACTGCAAGACTGTGCAGAGAATGCACAATCTCAAGATCGGCGAGCATGCGCGGGCTGGAGCCCAAGGCAAATGCATCAATAGTTCGTATCGCATCGGGAGATCTACTCAATAGACAACGGCAGCAATGGTCGCGTCACGAAGTCTCGTCTTCTCAAGGATTGTCCGCGTCTTTCTGGATAGCTGATTCATCGAGGTTGGCCGGGGCGACTGCAATTCTTCCCGTCACTGGCCGAGCCAGCATGTCGGCTGGCGGTTGGCCGAGCGCGACGTACAAGTCAAATTGAGCACGATTGAAAGCCATAACAGCTCGCAAATAGTTCAGACTCGCTCGTTCCAGTAGTTCCAGACTGTCGAGCACTTCGATTGGCAGACCTTCATTCGCCTTGGCACGAAGCAAGTCTTCCTGAAACGCATCGTTGGCCGCACTAATGGCAGCTTCACCAACATTCAATTGAGAGTAGCGAATTGAGCTGCGCCGATGTGCCAACGAGACCTCTTTTCGCACTTGTTCCAGGACCGCGATCTCTTCCCAGTGCGCGGACCGCAAATGACTTCGCGCCGCCTGTATCAGCGACTTATTTCCCAACCCCAGATTTTGCAGAGACCAGTACGCCATGATGTCTAGATCTGTGCGATCAGCGAAATTGCCAAATTGAGGTTCGCCGCGGGCGAAAGGAGTTGCACCGACTGGCTGTGCGACGAGATTGCTGCCACCGCCAAATCCGCCCGCGCTAAATCCAATGAACACATAGGGTGAAAAGGGGAGCAACTTCGCACTGTTCAATTCAAGCAAACTGCGGCAGATGGAGTTTTGCTGAGCCTTCAACTCGGGCCGCTGTATGAGCGAAATTGCCAGTGATTCGGGCAGGGTCAGTTCGCTAGCTACGATCGAATGCGGGACGACGAAGTTATCGATGGGGTGATACCTCGCCGATTGATCAAGGCCCACCAATCGGGCGAGCATCGCCGAAGCGCGATCGGCGTTGGCATCGGCGGTCAGCAATTCAGCGTCGTGATTGTACAGTCTGGTCGCCGCACGCTCAGCATCGGCCGGGCGGCCTTGTCCGGCCTTCGCAAATGCCGCAGTAGTACGAGCAACCTCTGCCGATCGTTCGCGAATGGAGAGACGGATACTGCGTTCACCGTTCGCTTCCAACAGATCGAGGTAAGAGGTGACGACATCCAGCAGAATTTGATTTCGAGTCGCTTCACTGTCGAATTGACGCTGTGACACGATCTGCTTTGTGATCAACGTATTGTAGATTGCCTCCGATGCATTGAAATTCCAAACGACTCCGGGAATGTTGACGGTCCCGGCTGCGATGGCATTTGCCCCAGCGCCAAAAAACAGCGCCTGCCGCTGAACTTTCAGAATGTTACCGCTGGATTGCTGAAGCACTCCGGTGTGGCTATCGAAATTTGTTCCCAAGTTGATCGTGGGCAGGAACTGGGCCGCTGCCAGTTGTCGGACCGCGACTGCCTCTGAAACACGCGTTTGCGCGATCAGCAGTTCTGGGTTCTGAATGCCAGCGAGGCTGAGCACTGTTGCCAGATCGATCGGAATAACATGGACTCGCCGTAGAATTCTGAGGTGCTCGACAGAGGGCGGACCTTCAAGATGCAGTCCGGCCAGCCCTGGATCTATGGGAGTTGCATCGGGGGAGGGTGGAAGATCGCTTTGGAGTTGATTCTGCCTCATTGATACTGTCGTTGGGCGTGGCAGATCGATGTCTTTTCCGAAGGCTAATCGTTCAAGCGTAGTCCACCCCCACATTGCAAAGGCGCATTCCAGCAGAAAGAAGGTACACCTTCCCGATGGGCTGAATTGTCTGCGCCAGTTGAGCCATCGCAAGTTTCTGGTCCTCCTTGACCGAAATCGCATAATTGGTGTTACAGAAAGATTGCCGAAGCCGTCGCGTCTAGTCAGGGTCAGTTGTCGGTATCCGCAAGTCGAACGACCATGTTCGCTGGAGGATTGCCTAACGCCGTGTAAAGTTCAAAGTGAGCCTTGTTGTATCGCACGATCGTCTCGACGTAGTCTTGGCGTGCCTGCTTCAGGAGCCGCAAGCTATCGAGTGCCTCGATAGGGTGCCCTTCGTTCGATCGAATGCGAATCAAGTCTTGGTTGTGCGCCGCCAATCCTGCGATGACCGAGCGTTCACGCAGGTGAAGTTGAGAATAGTACGTGTGCGTCCGAACCTGGGCGTCAACTACTTCCTGACGAACGCGATTCAAAGTATTTAACAGCTCAAGATCGGCTTGTTGCCACCTTGCTTGAGCGATGTTGATCAGTTCCTTGTTGCCGACTCCTAGATTCCGAAGTGACCAGTAAGCGACGGCATCCAGATCGGTTCTTCCATCGAGCGAGCTGAACCGAGCTTGATCTGTCGCCGCTCCGGAGACCGATGTCGAACCGGCGACCAGATTACTGCCTCCACCAAAGCCGCCACTGCTGAATCCAAACATGATTTGTGGTGAAAACGGGAGCATCTTAGCGTTCTGCAACCCAATCAATGCCGCTCGAACTAATGCCTGGTGCTCTTGAAGTTCTGGACGTTGAATCAGCGCGATCGCCAATAGCTCTGTCCTGGAGATCAATTCGGGGACGGCGGGGTGGGGGACCAGATAATTGTCTGTCGCATGTAGCGGAGTCGAGTAGTTCAGATTCAGCAACTCGGCCAATCGCGCCGACGCCATCGCGACATCCGCTTCGGCTCGAATGAGATCGGCGGCACGCAGTTCGAGTTCGGTGGCGGCTCGCTCGGCATCGGCCGGCAGGCCTTGCCCGGTCTTGGCGAAGGACGCAGTGATCTGAGCGACTTCCTGCATTTCTTTCTTAGCTTGAATAGCCAGGCTGCGTTGCGCCTGGGCTGAGACCAGATCGACATATGCGGTCGCTACGTTCATCAGGATCTGGTTACGCACCGCGTTAATACGATGAGATGCCGCTTCACGACGCTGACGAAGTTCGTAGTAGCGGAACACGCTTTCACCGACATTCAAATTGTATTGAACACCGGGAATGCTGACTGAGCCGGCCGCGACGGCTTGTGCACCGGCACCGATGTACATCGCGTCACGATTGACTTGCAGAATGTTGCCGCTGGCTTGCTGCAACGCTCCGTGATGGAAGTCGAAGTTTGTCCCGAGATTGATGTTTGGCAACGCCTGCGCGGCGGCGAATTGCTGCCGAGCTGTCGCTGCAACGGTCCGCTGCATGGCGATCAGGATTTCTGGATTCTGCCCCCCGGCCAAGGCCAGGGAGGTCGCGAGGTCAATCGGGGAGGCCTGCTCGTCAAGCGGCACTTTGAACTGGTCGGGAGGATCGACTGGCAGCAATCGCTCGCTGGGTAGACGGCTCGATCGGAAGCCGACGGCGGGAACCTCTCGGCTCTTTGAAGTCGACTGTTCTCCACCGAAAGATGCGGTGGGGGTGCCCAACAGGACCAGCAGTAACCCAAGCGAAGGAAGTCGAAAATGCCTTGTTGGGCATCGCCTCTCCCCCAATTCGTAGTTGGTTAAGTTGTCCATTGTCGCCATCCTTGGCTATTGAGTACCGAGCAGTCACGAGGCCTGCCGCTACTCTTCCTTCGGCCCAATCTTCAAGAATGCGCACTAATTTAGTCGTATCTCCCGGTTCCGACAGGAGCATTTGTAGGCGGACTGACGGTTGTAACGGCCGTAGCGGTGGCACGACGTGTACGTCAGAA
>DASYEA010000288.1:0-1887 GCA_036499265.1 Schlesneria sp.
ATGTCCATTGCAAAGCTCGCCCCGGCGCTGAGCCAGGCAATCTTCGATTTTGGCAGCGAGGGAAGGCGCGCGATCATCGGGCCTTTGGCTCGGGCGTCGCGGCTGGAGGGATCGTATTCCTTCGGTGCTCGCAGCAGGTAATGCAGGAACGCGTTTTCGTCCTTGGCACTCGGCTGAATCGACAATACTCGCGTCGGTAAGCCATAGTGGTCGCCGGTCTTGAGTTCGAACGAATTCTCTCCTTCCTTAAGCCCCGGCAATGCGGCAGGAGCCAATTGGACCCAAGTGGTGATCTTGAGTGATCGAACGGCAGCAGTCGCCGGCTTCCCTTTCAGACCCACTTTCAGCAAGTACCCATAGCTGCCGGCGACCTGAACTGTCAGATCTACGGTGGCGGGCCACTGCTTGGACTCCAGCGTGATCCACGTATCGCCGAAGTCGGGTGACCACGCCAATGTCGCTTCGGTGGCATCGATCTCGACGATCGAAGCCTGGCTGTCATCCTTGGGGGCTTCCAGCTTGCCAACCAGCGGGACGATGACATACGGCGACCGCACTTCGAAGATCGCCCAACCGTCACCGGGCTTGATCAAAGTGATCCCTTTGTCGGTGACGGCAACGTTGTGGGAGTCGAACACGCCGTCTTCAAAGTCGGCGGCGTTTCCTGTCAGATTCGGCTCGTAGACGAACTGCCCGTTTCCATAGGTGTGACGCGAGAATTCAGCGTGTTTCGATTTGGGGCCGCGTGGTTCGCGCTCGAGTAATTCCTTGCGGGCTTTGTCTTTGGCATCGTCCGGGTTCAACAACCATCGCCCTCCTTGAGGCTGCCACCAGCGAGTGAACTTTTCACCGCGTCTCAACACGAAGTCCATCGTGTGACCACCTGGGGCAACCGAATGGCGGTGCTCGACCTTGGAATCCACGAATTGCTGATGCAGCTTGGCGAGATCGTCCATGGGAAAGAATCGTGGAGCACGTTCTCGTTCCCAAAGGGTGCTGTCGCGGCGAGCCTCTTCAAGTGACCGCAGCGTTCCGTCGGGGGCTTGAAATGTCCCTCGCAGATCGATGTCCAGATATCGCCATTGATCATCCGCCAGAACCTCACAGGCGACATGCTTCAAACCGAGCAGGTCGATGGTTCGTGCCTGGCCGCATCCCCCTTGCTCCCAAAGTCCGGCCATTACCGGGCCAAACACGTCGCAGTTGCCGTATCCGTAGACGTTGACGATCTTGATCGGATCGCGAACCAAGCCGTACTCGTATGTCTTGTCCGGGCCTTCGACAGCACCGGCCCTTAGCGGATAGAGGCCGGTGTCATTGTCCGTCAGATACTCAAACATCGCTTTCGCCCGCTCGGCCGGAGCAAGGTCTTTCCAGGCCGGATGGTTCGCGAATGTCCGCGCGCTGTAAGCGTCGGCGATGCGGGTTGAAATGATTCGAGGGGAATAAACCCGTGCTGAGCTCGTTTCGGCAGTGGCAAGGGCAACGACGAGAACGCAAATGATCCGATAGCCGATCGAAGAAAATGACATTATTGTTGCCTGGCAAAGCGGTAATACTCGCGGTTCGGTGATGAACCTTGATCCTATTCCATGTTGACCCGATCCGCACGTCCGCTTTGGGACCAACAGAGTGCAGTCATTCATTGGTGGGCCCGCAAAGATTGCGGGATGCCCTGGTCCCACCGTCCTCGACCACTTCGCAATTGAAATGTGAGATAGGCGAATCGGAGTGATAGTCTTCTGGGAGTGCGAGGCTCCTGCCGAGCCGCTAAGTCTCGTAGCGTTCGATCAACAAAGAGACGACTTTGATATTGCTGTGGATCTATTTAGCACTTTTCTGCCCAACCTTTGCAGTCACTAAATCAACTGTCAGTAAACATGCACT
>DASYEA010000289.1:0-1762 GCA_036499265.1 Schlesneria sp.
CCGGTTCTTCTTGGAAGACAACGCGCCACGCCCTGCTATGCGACTGGCGTCAATACCTGACGATGCAATTCGGCGGGCACCGAACGCCCAAGCAAATCGAGCAACACACGCGCGCGCCCCGACCCATCCAATTGTTCGAGACGTCCCACAAAATTCTGGAACGGCCCCTCCGTCACGCACACATTGCTGCCGGCTTCGAGCGCCGGCATCCAATCGATGACTCCCTCGGAATCGGCTCGGGCCCTGATTTCTTCGATCACGCCACCCGGAACCGGCTGGGGCACGTCTCCCAGTGAGATGAGGCGCACCACGCCGCGCGTGCCGCCGACGCTGCGCCAGCGATCACGCAGGATGTCGAGCTTCAGAAATAGATAGCAGGGGAAAAATGCGGCGAGCTTCACGGTCTGTTTGCGCGCATGGCGAACCGTTTTCCGAAGGCGCGGGCAAAACACTCTGTAACCCTGGCGCTCGAGATTGATGACGGCGCGATATTCTGCAGCTGGCTGGGTGTGAACGACGTACCAGCGTGCGCCGTCTCGTGGAAGCGGGACAGAAGCGGCCATGACAGGTTGGTGGAGCTGATGCATCACGCGGCCAGGTTCTTGCTGTAGTCCGCCAGGGCGGGCGCACCTGTATAACCAAACGTATAATATTGCTGCTGCCTGGCGTTGGCACGGGCCAGCACTGCACCCACCAAATTCACCCTGAAGTCCCTCAGGAGCCGCACTGCGAGGGCTGCCGCTTCACGGGGTGTCTTTCCCCATCGAACGACGAAGATGGTTGTGTCAGCCATGCCGGCCAGAAGCCTGGTATCATTGACCGCCAGCACGGGCGGTGAATCAATCACGACGAAATCGGCCACCCCGCGCAAGCGCGTAATCAGCGCAGCCATCGCGGACGAGCTGATCATTTCACCTCCCTCTGCCGTATGTACCGCTGGTAAAACCACCAGCGGGCTGTAGGGGTCGGGACAGAGGGCCTCTTCGAGCGAACAACGCCGTGCGAGGTAATCGGCTAAGTCATATTTGACGCTGCGCAAGCCCAGCGCCACAGCGACTTTGGGGCGCCGATAATCTGCATCGATCACAACGACCTTGTGACCGGAGATTGCCAACCTTCTGGCCAGGCTAACGGAGATGGCGGTTTTTCCCTCTGCCGGCAGCGCGGACGTCACAAGAATGGCCTTTCCGCAGCGCCTGCCTCTATCTCCGGCATCATCGAGATGCAGTGATAATCCTATTTCCAGACCGCGAATCGCTTCGGAAAACTCATTGTGGGTTCTTGCCAGAACCCGCATCGCGACATCCTTGAATGATTTGGGACGCACATTCAGCTCTGGAATGACCGCCAGAACTGAGAGGCCCAGAATGTTTTCCAGGTCACGGGGTGCACGGAACCCGCTGCACATCCGGTCGCCGGCCAGAGCCAGGAGGAAGCCCAACACCAGGCTGGCGATTGTCGCACCTCCGATAATCAGCGTTTTCTTGGGGGAGACAGGCGCCAAAGGCGGTAAGGCTGCCGACGCCAGATGAACATCGGGAACCCTCAGGCTCGCCTGCTGCTGGGTCTGCTTCAAACGATCGAGATAGGACTGATAGAGCGCGTGGTCGGATGTCGCTTCGGCCTGCAGTTGGGCCAGCTTCACCCGTGCCTGGTTTTGAGCCGCGGTGGCGGAGGTAGCCGTGGCCATATTGCCGCGGATTGCGTCAGCGCGCGCCGCTGCTACCGCGACGTCGTTGCCTGCCGTATCCACGATGCGGGC
>DASYEA010000290.1:0-1657 GCA_036499265.1 Schlesneria sp.
TTGCCGTGTGTCTTGCCGATTCAGCGGCACAGGCAACCGCCGGCGTATGCGGTGATCGCCATGCTGTTCCGCTATTTCAGAGTGCGGATTCGCGGTTGGCTTACATCTCGGCGGAGCGAGATGGCTACTTAAGGCACGGCACACGGAGTGTGCCTACTACTTTGGGGCGGCATCAACTCGGGCGACGATCGCTTGCCAGATGTCGAGGACATCGAGCTTGGTGGCCCATGCTGCAACGTCGGCTCGATCGATTTCGTCGCCGCTGGTCTGAAGCATCGCGGCGATGTCTCGCAGGTGCTTGTCTGATTGGCCTTCGCGGTAATAGAGCAGTTTGCCGAGGATCACATCCTCAGGGGCGGCGATGTCACAGTGTTGGCCCGGATACAATTCCACCTTGCGTCGGCGTTCGAGTTGTCTGCGGCCCCATGCATCCTGCCGGGCGATCATGAAATCAATCTTCATCCCCGATTTGGGATGCAGAACATTGAACTGCTTCCGATGCCGAACCGCTTCAATCGCGGCGGGCAGACTGACATAGTAATCGGGACCACCGAAGGCTTGGCAAAGCTTTTCGGCGGATGCAAACGTGAGATCAACAACGATATCAAAGTCGAGCGTTAGTCGCGGTTCACCGTAACGCATGCTGGCGAGTGAACCGACGAGCATATAGGGAATGCCAAGCGTCTCGGCCGAACGAATCGCCGTCGCGAGCAGTTCACCGCTCTCCACAGTTCATCCTCTGTGCAACAGCTTTGTCGATTTCCTGAGGCGTCCATTCTGGATGCTGACTACGAATGCGACTGAAAAGCACTCCGCGGGCCAACTTCTGTATCTGAAACGCCATCCCCAACTTCTCAGCCGGTGACTTGGCCTTCAACATCGCCACGACTTCGGGGTCGAGCAATTCGATGCGGCGGGGGTCGAGAGGTGGATTCATGGAACGGGGTCGAAAGCAAAACAGGACCGGGAGTATCAGTTGATGACTATACACTTTTCTCGATCAATCACGCCACGACCACGAGTAGGGCGTGCATAGTCATCGGAACATGCCATCTTCGTTCGCGAACATTGCCCGCGCGTTTTTCGGGTCCGCGTGCTAACACAGCGCGGCTCACCCAGATGAATCGGGAGGTGAGTTTCGACGACTTCGCGCACCTATCGGGAACTCACTTCGTCTTGGGCTTCACGGCCTTTCCGGCGCATTGGGCGGCGAACCAGCGGGGGATCAGTCTTGGGCCGAGACTGAGTAGCGAGTTTTTCAGGCCGTCGACGATCAGGCTGCGTTTTTTGTCCAGGCCATTGAGTGCTGTTGTCACCACTTGTTGTGCGGTGCGGGGTTTTCCCAGCGCGGCTTCTGGCGCGGACGCTCGATCGAATAGCTCGGTGGCAGTAGTCCCCGGACATAGCCCCATGACACAGACGTTTCGGTCTCGGCATTCTTCCCAGAGAGCTACAGAGAACGAGATGACAAAGGCTTTGCTGGCCGCGTACACCGCCAGATAGGGAACGGGTTGGAATCCTGCGACCGAGGCGACATTGATGACGCCCCCTGCCTGACGCGCCAGCATTCCTGGCAGGAAAGTGTGAGTCAGTCCGACGACGGAAGCGATGTTCACCATCACTTCGTTCGTTTCACTCGCCGGATCGATCGATTCGA
>DASYEA010000291.1:0-4214 GCA_036499265.1 Schlesneria sp.
CATCTGTTTCAGCGACATGGAAACGCGCGAAGAAATCACCACGCATGCCGACGGTATCCGAGAGAAGTACCTTGTTGCCATCGACGAATGGCGAGCGGAACTGGCTCGCGATTGTCTGAAACGCGGGATCGACCGAGTCGAGATGACGACCGACGATCCACTGGACCAAGCGCTGCTGGATTATCTGGTTCACAGAACAAAGGTTTGACAAGCGAAATCCGAGAATTCGAAGGTCCGAGCCAATCCCATACCCGGGTAGATTACAACTTGAATATAGAGTAACACGAGCAATGTCCGGCATATCAATCTTCATCACGCTGGCTTTGATCGGCCAGGCAGCCACCGAAGCCCCAGTGACAGCCGCTTTGAATAGCGAAGCGTCGCTGAAGCTGTTGCAACAGCGCGTCGAGACGACACAAGTCCGATTGACGAAGCATGCTGATGTCAATTTGAAGATCGTGACGACTCCGGTGTTCCGATACAGCGATGAGTTGCGACAGATTGAGGATGCCGGGTTGTGGCTGTGGACAGACCGCGGGCGTCCAGCGGCGGTGATGAAAGTGGAACGATATAAACTAGGACTTCATCCACGTCAGTGGCTCTATTGTTTCTCGTCGCTGTCGCCGGAACTTATTTCGGCAGAATCGCCTAACGAGCGAAAGTATCAAGCTCGCCAGCCAGGAGTCGTTTGGAAACCAGTTGATGACGTGCCGAAGGAAACTCGCCCTGTGCGATTGATTCAAATGCGTGAAATCGCTCGCCGGTTTTCAGCGGAGATCATCGATGACAAAGACGTCCCGCGTCAGATGCGGATGCTGGCCCGACCCCTCTATCGCCATGAAGACGGTCTGGCCGGGGATGGTTGCCTATTCGGATTTACGGGCACCGGTACAAACCCGGATCTCTTGTTGATGCTAGAGAGTCATGCTGCTGGGAAATGGCAATACGGACTGACGACATTGACCGCCGAAGGGTTGCGAGTTCGGCTGAACGAGAAATTGGTGTGGGAAGTGCCTCACACCGGTGACAAGGGAACGGAATTCCCTAACTGAATGTATTTCCTTCCGAATAATTGACTTCATGATCCCGTCATTTCTTCAAACCGCATTTCTTTATGGCCTGGCTGCCATCGCAGTACCGGTGCTGATTCATCTCTTCTTCCGCCTACGCACCAAGCGGGTGGAACTAGGGACAATCCGCTTTCTGCGAATTGCTCTGGAAGAGAACGCGCGGCGCCGGAAGGTGATGCGATGGCTGCTGCTCACTCTGCGCATATTGTTGGTGGCACTCCTCGTTGGGCTGTTTGCCAGACCGTACTTCACCGCGGCTGCCACTGGCGGAGATAAGGAATTGCTGGTGATTCTGATTGATCAATCCGCCACCATGCAGCTCAAGGGAGAGAACGGACGACTGATCGATCAGGCTGTTGCTGACGCCAGGAAGCTGATCGAAGCCGCAGGGACTAAGACCCGAATTGAAGTCGCATTCTTCGATCACGACGTACGTCCCGTGACTGATTCCAAGATCGATGGCAACACCTCTAGCACCGTTGTCCTTTCCAAGATGCAAGCTCCTTCCTTGCTATTCGGGGCCACCAGCTTTGGCTCGGCGATCGCGTGGGCTCGCGATATCTGCGTTAAGGCTCCAGTTGGAGCCAAGCAAATGCACCTCTTCACTGACCTGCAACAATCGGGTCTCGACTGGGCAGAAGTCGAACCGTTGCCCGCCGAAGTTTCAACGCATCTGCACGATGTCGGTCGACCGATTGTCAACAACTTAGCCGTGACGGAAGTGCGCACACCGCGACTTTGGGTTCGGCCAGGTGAGTCGCCGACGATTCGGGCTTCGGTGTTAAATGCTGGGACATTCGCGTTGAGCGAAGTCGCAATTGTGTTGGAGCTTGGGCGAGTCGAGAAGGCTGAGGTTCACTCTGCGAGCGAACCTCCTCGGACAGAGCCAAAAGTCCTTCCCATTACCGATTTCGCGAAGCTCGCCGAGCGGATTACCAAGCGAGAGCGAGTGAAACTGGAGCCGGGGTCGACCATCACGCTGGACTTCGACTTACCTGCACTAGGCGAAGGCTTGTGGCAGGGACGCGTGACAGTCGAGTACGACGACGATTTGCCATTCGACAATCAACGATATTTCGCGATTTCAGTGGCACCTGCATATCGAGTTCTTGTTGTCAGCGACGAGGCCGATGGCACATCTGTCACCAGTGAGACGTATTTCCTAGACGCCGCGTTGCGCTTGGCCGAAAAGGGGGATTCCTATTCGGCCAGTCCATTCGCATCGACGCTGATGTCATATACGGACGGTACTAACCTGCCGAATCTGTCTGATTTCGATGCTGCCGTGCTGGTGAATGTTCCAAACATTACGCCTCCGGACGCGGCATCGCTGGCATCGTTCGTTCGCGGTGGAGGTGGGTTGCTGGTGTTCACCGGTGACAATGTCACGGCAGCAAGTTGCGCGGCAGTTACCGATGCCGGATTGGGCGTAGGTGAGATTGGCGAGATCAAAGTTACTAATGATTTGGCGTGGCATTTAAATCAATGGGAAACCAAGCATCCGGTATTTGAACCGTTGAATGACCCGCAACATGGTGACCTGAGGAGGTTGGTCTTCGCGGCCTACACGAAGGTGACTCCTGCCCAAGACGTGTCCGTGCTGGCTCAATTCAGTACCAACGCACCGGCCATTCTCGAGCGCCGAGTCGGTAGTGGCATAGTGCTGTGGGTCACGACGTCTTGCGGACGAGAGTGGAGCGATTGGTGCCGCAGCCAATTATTCCTGCCAACCGTGCATCAATTGCTTGGCTACGAAGTCGGGCTGACAGCGGGTGGTCGAGTGAGAACGCGACTGATTGATGTGGAAAACAGAAATCCGAAGTCGGCAGAAGAGGAGCAGAATGAACCGGCTCCCTCCGCTGAAGCCGTGTCATCTGCAACTACGAAGGCCCTACTGCGGCCTGCAGTTCGTCCTGGAGTCGAACAGCTAGAGCGATATGCCGAGGTGGTTAATACCAGCCCTCGTGAATCCGATACGGACCGTTGCACGATCAAAGAATTTGAAGAACGTTTCGCAATAAAGGTCGTGGAAGGCAACGGCACTTCGATTGTTCAAGCCGAAGGGCCTGGAAATGTTGAGCTTCGCCAGGATGAATTCTGGCATTGGGTTGCCTATGCACTGTTGGCCGTCTTATTGCTTGAAGGGTTTGTGGGGAATCGCACGACTGCATGAGTGTGAATTGACGAAGTCATTGAAGGTCATCGATCAGAACTGAGATCAAGCATGAGCACGATCAATCGCGAGTCCGCATTTCTCAATCGATTTCGATCGGTGTGGGCGCGGAAACGGCGAGTGGAACTGGGGCAGGTTGGTGTCAACTTGCTGCTACTGGCATTGCTGGGCCTTGGCCTGTTGGCATTCGCCGACTACAGGTTGGAACTGAATCTCTCGGCGCGACTGGCTGCCTTGGCGGCATTGACAGGAATGGTATGTCTCTTCGCGGCAGGGTCATTATGGCGGAGATTGCAGCATTGGAGTCAGCCGACAACGGCAGCGGAAATCGAAGCCGCGTTTCCTCAACTGGGCCAGTCAGTCCGTACGACGGTGCAGTTTGGGACGATGAACGTCGAACAGGTGCAGTCTGAAGGCGTCGCCACGAGTCTTGTCACGGCTCTCGCGGAACAGACTCGGCAGCAAGCGCTTCCGGTGCCCATCGAAGATGTAGTACCAATCAAACGATTGGCATGGATCGGAGTTGCACTGGTTGCAATCGCAGCCGCATTCGCGGGGGCCTTGGTTGTCGATTGGGAGTGGCGGAATGCGGCTTCGCGCGCATTGCTAGGCAATGATCCATATCGGCAACTCGAAGTTCTTCCCGGAAATCAAACGGTCAACGAGGGTGGTGAAGCCACAATTGACATCGCACTGATCGGCCGCACGAATCGCGAAGTCCTCCTGTTCACGCGGCCCTCTGAAGAAGCAGATGCGGATTGGACCGAACGAGAGCTGCAGAAGAAGGATCCGGAAGGCAGAAGTCCAAATTCCGCTCACCAACGCGGCAGATCGACCGATCCGGCAACCGCCTTGGCTCTAAACTCTGAGTCTGTATCTTCCGCCTCTTGGCCGCGTGCAGAGTTTGTTGCCAAGCTTGATCGCTTGTCGAAACCCCTCGAATACCGCGTCACCGCAGGTCCGTTAGCAAG
>DASYEA010000292.1:0-6446 GCA_036499265.1 Schlesneria sp.
ACTGCTGGGCCTTCGAGACGAGGGCGAAGACAAGCCCAAGAATCGCGCGGGGGCCTTTGTGCTACATGCCCTGCAGACGACGGGCGATCCGATGGTCCACACCTTGACGCGGACTCGACCTGAAGTGGTCTTGTTCGGGGCCAATCAAGAATTCCGTCCGCCGATGTATCTGTCCGCGGGACGCCACATCATCATCACGTCGCAGCCTGGCGACAACAAGATCTCGATGGCCAAGTTTCAGGTCGGTCAGCCGGACCAGCGTCGCGAAGTCTCACTGCAGGTGGCCGATGTCATTCGAGCTGCTGATGAACTGGGTGCTTCCTATCCAGACATCGTGCAGATGCTGGCCGATGCCTCGAAGCAAAAGAATCTGCCCACTCGGTTGGCGATTGACGAACTTCCCGAAGGGGGACGCGTCTACTACCGCCCGAACAGTTCGGGTGGGAAGAAACCCAAAGTCAGAGTCGGTAAGGACAACATGACCCCGAACCTGTTCCCTGAACAGGAAGAGCCGCCTGCACCCGGTGCCGAGCGAAAGAGAGAAGAGCCTCGCGGCAACATGGCCAATGTGACGGAAGAATCTTCACACAAGCCGAAGGATAAGGATAAAAATCCGGATGACCAATCGTCGAAGGAAACTTCGTCGAAGTCGTCCAAACCCACATCGCGATCCAGTCGCGATGATTCGAAAAAGGAGTCTGAAAAGAAGGGGATGTTTTCGTGGTTGAGCTGGACTAAGGATGAGAAGTAGAACGTCGATCTCCGAGAGGAGAAGAGACGGCACACGGAGTGTGCCTGCGACATTGCGACCACACCACGTCCCTGACTGCTGACATATCGACTTGAAGCCCGGCTGTGATCAGCCGGGCTTTGGTGCCATCCAGAAATTGCGTTTGCAACGCACTCGTTCCCGACTATCGTCATGCTTAAATCCCTCGAACTGTTCGGCTTCAAGAGCTTCGCCGACCGCACGCGGTTCGACTTCTCGACCGGCATCACTGGTGTCGTCGGGCCGAACGGTAGTGGTAAGAGCAATGTCGTTGATGCCATGAAGTGGATTCTGGGGGACCAGTCCGCCAAAAGCCTGCGCGGCAAAGAGATGACCGATGTCATCTTTAACGGCTCGTCCAGTCGAAAACCGAGTGCCTACGCTGAAGCGACAATCACTTTTGACAATGCTTCCGGCTGGCTACCCAGCGACGATCAGGAAGTTCACATCGGTCGACGCATCTGGCGTAACGGCGATGCGGAATACCTGCTGAACCGCAATACGGCCCGCTTGAAAGACATCAAAGATCTGTTCATGGGGACAGGAGCGGGAACATCCGCTTACAGCATCATCGAACAGGGACGCGTCGATCAGATTCTGCAGGCCAATCCCACCAGCCGCCGCGCCGTGTTTGAAGAAGCGGCCGGAATCAGCCGGTTTCGATCGCGAAAGGTCGAAGCCCAACGCAAGCTGGAACGAGTTGCTCAAAACCTGGAACGCCTGACCGATATCGTCGACGAAGTCGAAGCACAGCTCAATTCGACTCGCAGCCAGGCGGCCAAAGCGGCGAAGTACCGAGAAGTCTCGGTCGCACTGAAGCAGTGGTGGTTCGGCTTGGCGGCAGACGACTATCGACATCTGACCGCCGAGTTGGAAGTTGTCGAACAGCAACTGGCATCATCCGCCGGCCGCGTCGATGAGTTAACCGAACTGCATCGCGGACTGGAAGAAAGAGAAGCCGCTTTCGATGCGGATCTCTCGAAGTTGGACGACGAACTGCGCGGCGTGGATCGACGCAATGCCGCCGGACGCGAAGTAATCGCGGGGCATGACACGACGGTTCAGTACCAACTGGCTCGTCTGCAGGAACTCGAGACCGACTTGCAGCGGTTGCACAAGCAACAGCTTTTGCTCGGCCGACGTGTTCACGAGACGGCCGAAGAAATCACGCAGCATCAACAGCGCCTGGCTGACTTTGAACTCGACTATGCGGAAAATCGCCACCGCGTTTCGGCTCAGGAGGAGACGTTCCAAACGGCCAGCCAGAACCTGGTGACACGCCGGGAACAGTTGGAACAGGATCGCACGCGCCGGCTGGAGCTGACGCGGATGGTCTCCAGCTTTTCGGGCACGGTCGCGACGTTACGGACGCAGATCAATTCGGTCCACGTGACTCGTTCAAAGCTGGCATCGCAGATCGATCAGTTGGACGGCGACATCGCCGGGCAGCAGCTCGAACGAGATCGCTGCCTGCAGCGGGTCGAGGAAGCGATGCTCAATCAGTCAGCGGCTCAGCAGTCACTTCGCGATGCTCAGTCAAGACGTATCTCACTGTTGGGTGAGCAGGAAGAAACCAAGCAGCGATTGGCCGAGCAGCGTGAACGCCGCAGTGCGTCACTGGCACGCAAGAGTCTGCTGGAAGATTTGGAACTCCGCCAGGAAGGCTTGGGGATCGGGGTCAAGGACATCCTCAGCCGGGCTCGTTCATCCGCCTATCCGCCGTGGAACACCATCGTCGGCAGCGTTGCTGATTTGCTGGATGTCGACTTGGAGCACGCCGCACTCCTGGAAGTCGCGCTGGGCCCTCGCGCCCAGTTGATCGTGCTACGCGAATATCAGGCGCTCCTCGACTACTTGAATCAGGGAACCGTGCTGCTGACGAACCGCGTCGGATTTGTCGCGATTCCCGATCGCGCGGCGAGCCAGCCGATGCCGGATCGGTTGCATCATTCGCGTTTCATCCACATGCAATTTGATCCGTCAACATTGCCTGATCTCACGCAGGAACCGGGCGTCATCACTCGCGCGGATGGACTGGTGCTGTCGGATCGAGGAACCACCGGATTGGCCGCGTCGCTACTGGCCGATACCTGGATTGTGCGGACAATGGACGATGCCACTCGGCTGGCGATGGGTGCCGGCAAGGGACTTCGCTTCGTCACATTGCAGGGCGAGTTGCTGGAAGCCAACGGCACAATGTACGTCGGGACAATTCGCAGTGAAACAGCCTTATTCTCACGCAAGAGCGAACTGCGACGGCTGAAGAACGATCTGGTGTCATTGGATCGCGATATCGCCGCACACGAATCATCGTTGCAATCGGTCTACCAGTCATTGACCGGAGCCGACTCCGAATTGGAATCGATTGCGGCAGAACTCGACTACGCCAACCAACGTCTCTCGGATTTGAAATCGGACCTGAGTGCGCAGGATCAAACGTTGGACCGATTGCGGAAAGAGCGAACGGCTCTGGAGACGCAGCGGCTGACAGCGGAACGCGATCTTGAGAAATTTACGGTCGAATTAACCGCCGTCGACGAACAAACTGCTGCGGCTGAGCAAGCGTTGCATCACTTGGAAGCGAGTCTCGCCGCGGCCACCGAAGACATGTTGTCGATTGAACAACAGTTGCAGCAGCTAGAACAGCGACGTTCTGCCGACCAACTGGATCTGGCCAAGCAAGGTGAGCGCCTGGACTCATTGCGTAGTCAGTCATCGCGGTTGACCGAAGAACTGCAGCAACGGATCTCGCAATACGAAGAGGCCGAACGCCGCAGCCTGACTTCTGTGGCCAAGCGACAGCAGATCACGCTGAACGTCTTGAACACGCGGGCCGTTCGGGACGAACAATTGCTGGCGAACGAACATGTCGCCACAGAAGCCGCCTCATTGCACGGCAAGAAACTGGCGCTCCGTGTCGAACGCAGCCAATTGGTCGAACAGGAACTGGCGATCCGCAAGGAACGCCGCGAACTTTCCGATCGTCGTTATGCCGAAGAGATGCGTGTTCGCGATATGCGGCATGGCTTGGATGTACTGAACGAACGGCTGGACGAAGATTATCAGATCAAGCTGAGCGAAGTCGTGGATTCGGGTGCCTCGGCCTTGCAACTCGTCATCGAAGAGCGGCAAGCCAAAGCCGCTGGCCATGCCTCGAAAAAAACTCCGAAACATCAAGAGGCGGAAGAGACTGAACCGGCTGACGAGGAAGCCGACGAGCAGCCATCGCATCCTTCGACACCGATAATCGGAGAACTGACGTTCAGCGACGTACGTGAAGAGATCGAGTCCCGAGTCAATCGTTTGCGCAAACAATTGAAGCTGATGGGCGCGGTCAACACAGACAGCTTGAGAGACCTGGAAGCGTTGGAAACGCGATTCACACAGCTCTCAGCTCAATTGCAGGACCTGGTCGAAGCGAAGAACACACTCGAAGACATCATCCGCAAAATCAACATAGAAAGCCGCCGTCTATTCGCGGAAACATTCGCGACGATCCGCACGAACTTTCAGGAACTGTTCCGTCAGGTCTTCGGCGGTGGTGAAGGGGACATCGTTCTGGAAGATCCGAACGACGTGCTCGACTGCGGCATCGACATCGCCGCTCGTCCTCCAGGTAAAGAACTCCGCAGCATCTCGCTGTTAAGTGGTGGCGAAAAGACGATGACTGCGATCGCGTTGATCATGGCCATCTTCAAGAGCAAGCCCAGTCCGTTCTGTATCCTCGACGAAGTGGATGCGGCCTTGGACGAAGCCAACGTCGAACGATTCACAGCGGTCGTCCAGGCATTCCAGCAGTCGACTCAATTCATCATGATCACACACCATAAGCGATCGATGACGGTGGCCGACGTGCTGTACGGCGTGACGATGGAAGAATCCGGCATCTCGAAACGAATGAGCGTCCGCTTCGAAGATGTCAGTGACGACGGCAACTTCCGCCCGTCGAATCAATCGTCCGCGGCGTAGGGACACGTGGCAGAGAAGATGGTTTGCCACGGATTGAACACGGATCAAGTAAGAGCGGTTCGAGTTCCAGATGCTTACTCCGCCATTCCCGCCTGCGCGGGAATGATGAACATTGGTGGAGCCAACCTGAAGTTGATCTGAAAACGGGCCGCAGTTATTGACGGGTTGAGCCTCACTCGATAAACCAATTGAGTGCAGTCCGGTTCCGGGGGCATTCCACTCCCGTTGAAGATCGCAAGTGACGGCGCTGACCGGCAATCCGGAGGTGCCTGACGAGACCAAGGGTCTCACCATGACAATGTCTGCTCTGTTGCTCCATCCCGGTGGGATGGTGTGTTCTTTGCACGTTTTCCGACGCCACGTACGTCACTTTCCTGCGTTGGCAAGAGGCTTGCGAACAATCGGAAGACATTCGGCACACGGAGTGTGCCTTCTACTATGGTGATGACGAACTGGATCCCTTTTCAATTGAAGGAAACTACTCATGAGACGACGAGATTTGCTGATTCTGAGCCTCGCTTTTGTTGGTCTGGTCAGCCAGGTGCATGCTGCTGACGCGGATCCGACCGGTAACTGGAAATGGACCGTGACCAATCCGACCAACAATCAAACCCGTGACCTGTCGGCGAAGCTGAAGCTGGACGGCGATAAGCTGACCGGCAGCGTTCCGGGTCAGGGCGGCAAGGAAATCGCCATCGAGAATGCGACGTTCAAAGACGGTCAGATCTCGTTCACGGTGACTCGTGAACGCAACGACCAAAAGGTCGTGACCAAGTTCTCGGGCAAACTGGAAGGGGATACGATCACCGGCAAGACCGAGAATGAACGACCAAACGGCAAGCCACAAACTCGCGATTGGGTCGCCAAGCGCGAGAAGGCTTGAGAAGATTGATATCAACCAAGCCAACACGTTGGTCCGACATTGGCGGCGACTTTGCGTCGCCAGCGTCTTGCCGATGTGTCACAGAGAAAACCATGCATGACGATGCTGAACGTTGCACACGCTCGTCACCCGATCAGAGCGATTGCAGCGATGCGAAGACACTGGTGGCCCAGAGCTGCCACCAGTGGCATCCGACTTGAAATTCAAAACGAGCATTAATGCGCACGGTCAATTAGTTTGACGCGCGAGCCGCTGAAATGGGAAGTGCATTCATGATTCGAGACGCAATGACGTTCGCATTGGTCGTGGCCGCGTGTCTGGCCTCGCAAGCTTCCCATTTGTCAGCACAAGAGAAGGCGCGACAGCCCAACATTCTGGTGATTGTGGCGGACGATCTGGGTTACGCCGATCTGGGCTTTCAGGGCGGCAAAGACATCCCCACGCCAAATATCGATTCGATTGCGGCGGGCGGAGCTCGATTCACGAATGGCTATGTTTCGGGACCGTACTGCAGCCCGACCCGAGCTGGCATGTTGACCGGGCGCTATCAGCAGCGTTTCGGCCACGAATTCAATCCCGGCGGTGAAGGAGGTGGCGGTGGAGATGGCCTCGGCCTGCCACTGAGCGAGACCACGATTGCCAATCGCTTCCAGCAAGCGGGTTACGCGACGGGGCTCGTCGGAAAATGGCACTTGGGCAGCGGAGCGAAGTTCCATCCAATGCAGCGCGGCTTCGACGAGTTCTACGGTTTCCTTGGCGGAGCTCATACTTACTTCGACAAGCAAAATGCGGTTCATCCGACTATTTGGGGGGATGAATTGAAAA
>DASYEA010000293.1:0-3234 GCA_036499265.1 Schlesneria sp.
GTTCGCCCTGGCAGTCGTCTTCGCTTCCCTGAACGCCTTCGGAGCCGATGCCGCCGATGGTTCCAAAGTGATTTTTAATGGAAAAGACCTCACCGGTTGGGATGGCGACCCGCGACTTTGGAGCGTCAAGGACGGCGTCATTCACGGAGAAACGACTGCTGAAAATGCGGCGAAGGGGAATACGTTCCTGATTTGGAACGAGGGAACGACCGGGGACTTCGAACTGCGCCTCATGTACCGTTGTAATGCCGCCAACAATTCCGGCATTCAATATCGTTCGAAGCACATCACCGAGAAGGTCTCCAACAAGTGGGTCGTCCGCGGCTACCAGCACGAACTTCGCAATGAACTGAAACTTCCCAATGTCTCCGGATTCATCTACGACGAAGGGGGCAAACGAGGCCGCATTTGCCTCGTTGGTGAGCAAGCGACTTGGGAAGTTGATGGCAAGAAAGTCGTGAAGTCAGACCTGATCGACCAGGCTGGCTGGGAAAAACTGTTCAAACTGAACGAATGGAACGAAGTCAAAATCACGGCTCAGGGGAACCACATTCAACACTTCATGAACGGTCAACTGACCTTGGATTTCACGGACAACAATCCAGAATTGGCTCTGAAAGACGGCATCCTCGCCCTCCAGCTTCACGCCGGTTCCCCGATGTGGGCCGAATTCAAAGAGATCCGCATCCGCGAACTCAAGTAGCGTTCGCCAACACGTATGCGCGGCTTGCCATTGCCAAAGTATTCAGGCGAGCCGCGCTGCGTCAGCGCGCGGACCCGATGGCCAATACAGCCACCAAATATCACGCGAGTGAGTTCATCGGGTTGGCGTGCTGACGCGGTTCGGCTCGCCAAGAATCACTCTTGTCGCCAAGTCTCTACCACGAGCTCTGATGGCTTCAGTTCGCAGTTTTGAGCGATGGCAACGGGAATTGCCGCAATCTTTCCCCGACAAGTGCCTGATTAGGACGAAGCGTTCCCATCACGCTGGCTAAGGCCGCTTTCACGGTGGGATTGTCGGCCGAAACCCACGCATCGTGGACCGCGCCGACTTCATCCTTCGTCAGCAGCAACCCGAAGCGCTGAATATGAAAGCCCAATTGCAGTCCGGCAGCTTGTCGAAGCGGTGGATCCAGTTGTGGATTCGAGGCGACTTCGGCCAACCGCCGTTGTGCCGATCCGGTGCCGATGCTGCTAAGAGCGGCCAGGGCATTTCCGCCGACATCTGGATCTTCAGCGACAATTGCAATCTCTTTTTCCGCAGAGGCAACATCGAAGATTTGCGAATTGCGATTGGTGGCCAGCATCGACAACCAGTAAGCGCTGGCGATCTTTTGCTGACTACGCTCCTGGGGTGACAGCGGCGGCGACTTGGCTTCTCGTGTCAGTGGAGCGAACTGTCGACCGAAATCCGACGACGTGCTGGATTCGGCGATAAACATGGCTGGCTTGCTGCGGGCAACCAGTCGAGCCACGCTGTTGCGAACGTCTTCGGCACCGTAAACAACGATCGGAATCGCCGCGGTCCGGGAATCGGCTCGCAGGTTCGCCAGCGTCTGCGTCAGGTCCCAGCGGATACAGTTGGCATGGACCACGACGATTTCGACACCGGCCGTGGTCGCAGCCCGTTCAAAACCATCGCGTCCGGTCGTGGCCGTCACTGGTTCGTATCCCAATTCCGCCAGATAAGCCCCCGCCTCACTGGCGCGAGCCGAATCTGCATCGATAACAACAGCCGTCGCCTGGCCGGGATCAGACAGTGCTCGCGTCAGGATCGAAACGACTCGACTGGCATTCGGGAACGCCACGCGAGGTTCCATTCTCAGAATGGCCACTGCCGCGGCGAACTGCACGCGGGTATCGGGTGAATTGAGCGCCGCCAGCACGGGTGACTTCAATCCTTTCTGACCAAGTAACTGTTCGCGAGTCCCAATCTGGCCGAGAACTTCCAGCGCAGCAACCGCCGTGGCTCGTTGATCGGCAGACAGCGCGTCAGCCAGGACGTTGGCGACAGTCGCTTCGCCTGCCGTCACCGCCAGATACAGGGCCGTCCCCGGCAGTGGCTCGCGCGGCTTGTCCCAACCTTGTTGCAAGACTTCTAAGCCCAGCAACGAAGCCAGGTATTGTTGCTGCGGTTCTGGTTGATCCGGCGACAAGGCCAGGGACTGTCTGGCGAAACTAGTCGACAACAGGATCGAAGCGATTTGCGGTGAGTACGTCTTGGCGGCCACCGTCTGCTGCTCAGGATCCCAACCCCAGATCGTCACGGTGCCAGCCTCGTCACGGGGCAGCAACGCCGAGTTCTCATACAGCATTCGCGACAAGCGGCGCAATTCAACCGACGCTTCGACGGAGGAGAGTCGCTCAGTACGGCCGGTGCCAATCAATTTGGTCAGCGCCTGATGAGCCGCCATCCGTACTCCCAGCGGCTGGTCTTCGGCAAACGCAGGGAACCACAAATACGGAATCGCTTCTTTCGCTTCGAGTGTTGCCAGGATCCCAATGATGGCCGCGCGGACGCGTTCCTGCGGTGTATCCAGAGCCCCCAGCAGCGGCGGGACAATCTGCCGACCCATGCGGATCAGGGCGTAAACGAACTGGTCCTGCTGGCCTTCCATATTGGGTTGGCTCATCTGTCGAATCACTTGCGGAACCGCCCGCGGTCCGGCATTTCGCAATTCTGTGATCGCCAATTCGCGTTGAGCGGATCCCTGGCTGAGCCGAGCGAGCAGGGCATCGACAAAGGCAGGATCTTCCGACTGCTTTCGCGATGCGGCGTTCAGACGATCCAGCAAATCAGACGACAGCGGTTGAAGATCTTTGATGCGGGCCAGCTTCAGGAATTCGCCGGTGCCATGCTTATCGCGCATCGCCATCAGCATCGCGTCATCGGGTGTCGAAGCTTCAAACTGCTCGAGATACTTGCGAGCCAGATCGATGCGGGCGAGGTCGACCATCAACAATGCGGCCGCGAATGATTCTTCAGGAGTCTTCGGCTCCACAAGCAATGGCGACGGCTCGATACCCACCACTTTGCCCGGTAACGGAGCGGGTGGCGCGGGTTGAGCTTGAATCGTTGAGGAATACACCAGCAGGCAGGCCGCATACGCAGCACTGACAACCAGTATTTCTCGAAGCCGGGGCATTCGCTGACTCCACTGCCCGCCGTTGAATTCCGTCCTCTGACGCAGAGACGGCGTTTCTTCGGCGTATTGGTCGCTTTGAGGAATAGCC
>DASYEA010000294.1:0-7705 GCA_036499265.1 Schlesneria sp.
CATCATTCCAGATACCAGCCACATGGAAGCTTTGGCAGAATTCGCCGCCGGTGCAGGCCATGAAATCAACAACCCCCTGGCGACGATTATCGGTCGTGCTCAGCAATTGTTGAAGGGCGAACACAATCCACAGCGAAGGCAGATGCTGCAGTCGATCGGTGCTCAGGCGTACCGTGTTCGGGACATGATTGGCGATACGATGCTCTTCGGGAGGCCGCCCGTACCCGAATTGCAACGAGTCAACTTAGCGGAAGTGGCCGCTAAAGTGGTCTCACAGTCTGCAGAACAACTCGCACAGTTGAACTGTGAGGTTGCCGTCGCAGTCTCGCCAACATTGGTCTTGAATGCCGACTCGGTTCAGCTGGCAGTCGCACTCAGCGAACTGCTTCGTAATAGTCGACTGGCGCTGCAACCAAACGGCGGAGTAATCGAGTTATCAGCAACGGCAACGGCCGACGGGTTCGTTCAGATTGAAATCACGGATCGCGGAGCGGGCTTTTCGGATCTTGAACGAATTCACGCGTTTGATCCGTTCTTTTCGGGTCGGCAAGCGGGTCGAGGCCTTGGCTTCGGACTCTCCAAATGCTGGCAGATCTTGCGACAACATGGCGGTCGGATCGAGATTGAATCCGCCACAGGCGGCCCCACCACTGTTCGGTCGTTTTGGCCGATCAGCGAGTAAGCCAATTCACGTTGCCAGGATCGACAATTCACGCAGGATCGTCTCCAGCGCTTCTTCGTCTGTCATTTCTACACAGAGCCGTGCAAAGTTGTCCTGGATTTCCGCTCGCGACCAGGGGCACTCGCGCTGCATAACGTGTCTCCAGTTCTCATGCGTTGGCGGGCTGAGCGCATCTAACTCGGCCACGAAATCGGGATCGATCATTCCCACAGTCCACATCACGTAATGAGCCTGGAAGAACATCGCCGCGTCTTGGTCATTCTGAATCATGGTGTTCCTTTCTGGTGAACGGATTGCTGCAACGCAAGACCCGCGCCAGACACCACAAATGTTTCCAAATGTAAACAGGGGCCACATCAAAGGTCACCGATTTCCCACTCGTATCCGGCAATGTTTAACATGTTGAATACGGTCAGTCGGATTCTCCGCGATTTACTGAACTGCCAGCTAGCAAAGTGGTTTCCGAGCACTCAGGTCTAATCCTTCGCTAAGCTGGTATGGTCCGAAAGCCCGATAACGAATCAGCATCGTAGTGTCGATCGTGTTGACAAATCGGATCAAACCAATCACGCAGTTTGGGCCGACACGTTTCGGTTGACCGCTGAGACTTCCCTGTAGCCATTCCTACGGTAAAGTCTTTGCAGACGACGAATCTTAACTTTCTCGAATCGAACCCAGCGAGTTCCCGATGGCCCGCAGCAAGCTTCAAGGCATTTTCACTCCGAACATCGTTCCCCTGGATTCCAAGGGGGACATCAATGAGAGTGAACTGCGACGGTACGTCGACTGGTTGATCGCGAAGGGCGTGCATGGCCTGTATCCCAACGGCTCCACCGGTGAATTCACGCGATTCACTGTCGAAGAGCGGCTGCGGATTATGGAGATCATCTGCCATCAGGTTCGGGGTCGCGTTCCTGTTCTCGCGGGTGCTGCCGAGGCCAACGTCAAAGAGACACTGCGAGCCTGCGAAGCCTATTACGAAATGGGAGCGACCGCCGTCGCGATCGTGGCTCCGTATTACTACAAGCTCAGCCCTCGAGCCGTTTACGCCTACTTCAAAGAGATCGCCGACAACACGCCGATCGACGTCACGCTGTACAACATCCCGATGTTTGCCAGTCCGATCGACGTGCCGACCGTGAAGCGACTGTCCGAAGAGTGTGAGAAGGTCGTTGGGATCAAGGATTCATCGGGTGATATCCCGAACATGATCCGCATGATTCAAGCCGTTCGTCCGTCGCGTCCCGACTTCAGTTTCTTGACGGGCTGGGACGCGGCATTGATGCCAATGATCCTGATGGGTTGCGACGGCGGTACCAATGCCAGTTCGGGCGTTGTTCCAGAACTCACTCGCAAACTATACGAGTTGACGACGGCATATCGCATTGATGAAGCCCGCGATCTGCAATTTGCGATCGTGCGGCTGTTCGATTCAATGATCCTCACGTCCGAATTCCCGGACGGTTTCCGCACAGCAGTTCGCCTGCGCGGCTTCGAAACGGGTGTCGGTCGCCAACCGATTACGGATGACCAACAAAAAGAGCTCGTGCGGCTGGCCGATACGCTGCAATGCCTGCTGGCCGAACACGGCTTCACCGATGAGCCTGTCAGCGGATGCTCGATCAAGGCCAACACTCAAGGCGCGCCGCCCGAGGAAGTCTCGACAATCGTGCAGGCAGTCGTTGCAGAACTGAAGCGACGCGGATTGGCGTGATCAGATCAAGTTGCAATGTCACGTCCTCGGCAGAGCCAATAATAGTTCTTCCTCGGGTATCAGATTCTGTTGCTGCAGGTGTTCTGCAGCTTCGGGCTCGATACAGCTCGTGGCGCTTTCGCTGAAGTCGACGCAGCGGATTTTGGGCATGGCAGCGAGAATCTGTGCATGCTGAAGACTTAAGTTGTCTTCCATGTATCGCAGGCAGAGCATCTCCAGTGACCTCGATCTCGCAATTAAGTGAGATCGCTCCGCAGTCAGGTGCGCACCGCAGAGTCGGAGTTCATGAAGACGCGGCAGTTTGGCAATCTGCCGATAAACGTCATCAGAAACGGGGCACCTGACCTCCGTCAGCCCGAGACTCTCAAGTTGCACCAACTCCGAGAGGCGATGTAAACCGGGCGAGGCCTTCGCGGCACATTCGATGCGAAGATGCTTCAATTTCGTCATCTGCAGCAATCGATCAATACCGTCGTCCGTTAACGGCACGTTGCAGAGATCGAGGGTCTGCAGTTTCGGCAAGGCGACTAGATGCCTCAGTAGTTGATCGGTGCATTTGCCATCCTCTGCGACGATGCGGACGTGTTCAAGTTCTACTTCCGCGTTGAGCTTTCCGACATCATCGTCAGAGTGAGGAACCAGCGATGCAAAGGTGAACGGTTCGAGGGGAAGCACCCGGTCCTTCCCGATTAGGTCTTCAAACCAATTTGGCAGCCGAGGCCGAGACCTGAATACTGTGTCTTCGTAAGCCAACGGGCTGAAAGTCCTTAGTCTGCACCCATGGAAGACGCGACTTTGAAGTTCGCTTCGGCGTCGATAGGAGGGGATCTCTCGCGCTCCCACGAAAAGGAATGACATGATGGCGGCTACCAAGATCGCATTAAATCCGATCTTGAGAGTCCTAGAGGGCCGTTTACTGAGTGATCCAAGCACTTGCACCATCAAACCTTCCTTGGTGACATAGACTGCGACCTAACCTGCGACTGCCATCCAAGTTTGGATTATCGGTCGAAGCTCACAACTCCGCATCGTAACATCACTGCCAAGGCCATCAATCCGACTTACTCTGAAGATGGCCCAGCGATTCCGATTTCGGTAGGCTTCTACAACTACTCTTTCGGAGCCTGATCATCATGCCTCATCCAGCAGCCGATTCGAACAAGAAATCAAGTTCCCTGAATCGACGCCAGTTTCTGAAGTCGACGGCGATCGCCGGGGCATCCACGTTCGCGGCTCCCGCGATCCTGCGCGCGAAGGGGGTCATCGAGAAGCTGAACGTGGCCGTGATCGGTGCTGGCGGGCGTGGCGGCAGCAATTTAGCCGCGGTCGCGGGGACCGAGAACATCGTCATGCTGTGCGATGTGAATGAAGGCAATCTTGGCCGCGCGGCTGCGAACCATCCGAAGGCGCGGACATTTGTCGACTATCGCCAGCTGTTCGACCATGCGAATGAATTCGACGCCGTCATCGTCAGCACCTGCGAACATACTCATGCATTTGCAACACTCGCGGCGTTGCAGAACGGCAAGCATGTCTACTGCGAGAAGCCTCTGACGCATAGCATCTGGGAAGCGCGTGTGATTCGCGAAGCGGCGGCCAAGGCCAAAGTCGCGACCCAGATGGGGATCCAGATTCATGCAGGCTCCAACTATCGGCGCGTTGTCGAGTTGATTCAGGCAGGGGCGATCGGCCCCGTTCGCGAAGCGCATGTTTGGGTGAGTCGAGCGTGGGGATGGCAATCACCAGACGATGCGAAGAAGTATGGCGACCTCGTTTCGACTCAGGAACGCCCGACAACCTCTTCGTCGATACCTCAGGGATTAGACTGGGATTTGTGGCTAGGTCCGGCGCCAGAGCGTCCCTTCAATGAGATCTACTTTCCCGGGCCCAAGTGGTATCGCTGGTGGGAATGGGGTAGTGGCACGATGTCCGACTTGGGAAGCCATTGGAACGACTTGCCGTTCTGGGCTCTCAAGCTCCAAGCACCTCTTACTGTAGAAGCATCCGGACCGCCGGCGCATCCCGATCTTGCGCCCGCGTCGATGCAGGCGACCTATGAATACGGTGCGCGCGGCGACATGCCTCCCGTCACCGTGAACTGGTATCAAGGTGTCAACAAACCGAAGATCTGGACAGAGAAGGGGATCCCCCAATGGGATAGCGCGGCATTGTTCATCGGGGACAAGGGAATGCTGCTCTCGGATTACGGCAAGCACATCCTGTTGCCTGAAGACAAATTCCAGAACTTTAAGCGGCCGGAACCCTCGATTCCCGAATCTCCAGGACAACAGGCAGAATGGGTTCGCGCCTGCAAGACGGATCTGCAAACCACCTGCAACTTCGAATACTCCGGTTGGTTGACCGAGGCGAATCATCTTGGCAACGTCGCCTATCGCGTCGGCAAGAAAATCGAATGGGATGCTGAAAAACTGCGATGCCCCAACGCACCAGAAGCCGCCGCGATCATTCGTCGTGAATATCGCAAGGGTTGGACACTGGCCTGACGGGCCTGTGGAAATCATCACGCGTGCGATTCTTGCTCCTCTCGCAACACCCGGCCAGGATAGCGGAGTTCTTTCTCAATCACATCAACTTGTGATCGAAGCCAGCTTTCGTAACGCATCGTGGCGGTGACGAAATCCAGATTCCATGGCAAGCCTTCCCGTGTTGCGATGCAAGACCACGCGAGCTTCGAGTTGGACTTATCTACGATCGCTTCGCCAGCAGCCGATCCAATTGGTTGGCGAAAGCCTGTTTATCCTTCGGCCCAAAAGGAGCGGGGCCGCCTGTGATCAGATCATTGCCGCGAAGCTCATCCATCAGGTTTCGCATGGTGATTCGCTCACCAATGTTTTCTTCGGTGAAACGCTGCCCGCGCGGGTCAATCGCGATTCCGCCCTTCTGCACGACATGCGCTGCCAAGGGAATATCGGCCGTCACGACGAGATCACCAGGTGCCATCTGATCGACAATCTGCTTGTCAGCGATGTTGGCTCCCGAGGTCACAACCAGCAGAGACAGGAACTCTGATTTCGGAATACGCAGTGATTGATTAGCAACCACGGTCAGCCGCATCTTCACACGAATCGCGGCCCGAAACAGAAGTTCCTTGATCTCCACAGGGCAGGCATCGCCATCAACCCAAATCTGCATGGATGACTCCTGCACCTGTCAAACTTCAAAATCGCTCCTGTCGGGCTCCGTAACTCGACTAACCCACTACGCGAGTTTCGCTCGACAATACGCGGCTCCCGCTTCGAGCGCCTCAGCAAGCTTAGCCGGCTCTTTACCACCCGCTTCGGCAAGTTCTGGACGGCCACCGCCACCGCCACCGCAAACCTTCGCCGCGGTCTTCACGCAGTCAGAAGCACTTAGTCCTTTAGAGACCAGGACATCCTTGCTGACAGCCGAGATGAACGCGACTTTGCCTTCGTGCTCCATTCCCAGCAGGATCGCGCACGAAGGAGCTTTTTCTCGGATGCGATCCACGAAGTCCTTCAATGAGTCTCGCGGGCAATCGGCAGCGTTGTGAACAATGAGTTTCACGCCGCCGATCGTTTCCGCCTTGGCCACCAGTTGCGCGGCGGCATCGGCGAGAGAGGCGACAGTATACTTGGAGAGCTCTTTCCTGGCGTCGCGCAGTTCTTGTTGCAGAGCTTCAATCTTGCGCGGCAGTTCGTCCGGTGGAGACTTCACCAGTGCTGCGGCTTCCTTCACCAACGCCTCGGTCTCGCGAATTCGAGCGATGGCTTTCGGGCCTGTGAAGCACGTGATACGGCGCACACCGGCTGAAACCAATTCGTCACGAATCAAGCGGCACAATCCGACCTGACCCGTATTGCTCAGGTGGATTCCTCCGCACAACTCGCGACTGAATTCGCCCATGCTGACGACGCGAACGTTGTCGGGATATTTCTCGCCGAACAAGGCCATGGCCCCAAGTTGCTTCGCTTCCGAAATTGGCATTAATCTTGTGGAGACGGCGGCCCCTTCGGAAATACGAGCATTGATCTCGTCTTCGATCTTCAGCAATTCGTCCTGCGTCAAACCTTTGGCATGCGCAAAGTCGAACCGCAATTCGTCCTGCTGCACTTTCGAGCCACGTTGAGTGGCATTCTCACCAAGGTAGGTTCGCAGGGCGTGATGCAGGATATGCGTGGCCGAGTGAGCTCGGCGAATCCCTTCGCGACGAGTTGAATCGACTGTCGCCATCACCTCGACCCCGGCCGAGATCGTACCATTCGTGACTCGACCGATATGAACCAGAAGTTCGCCGTCGCGCTGCGTGTCTTGAACTTCGAACGTAAAATTCTTGCCAGTAACCTTCCCGGTATCGCCAACCTGTCCCCCGGCCTCGCCGTAGAATGGCGTCCGGTTCAAGACGACTCCCAATTGAGCATCAGACTTATCGAAAGACTTCACTAGTTGGCAGTCTGCGATAATTCCCAGGACCTCGGAATCGGATGTGATGGCGTCGTAACCCAGGAACTGGGTGCCGCCACTCTTGCGTAATGTATCGAGTGGACCTGCTGACATCACGGAATTGGCGAACGCGCCGCGACCACTTGTTTCCTTGTGCTCGTCTTTGCATTCCTTGAAGCGAGCCATATCGACCGACAGGCCTTCATTGGCAGCCAGTGACTCGGTCAACTCGATCAGGAAGCCATCGGTCTGATGCAGGTTAAACGCCGCATCGCCCGAGATGACTTGCGAACCTTCTTTCTTGGCCTGATCGACCAACTTCCGGAATCGACTGATCCCGCTCTCAACGACCTTCTGGAATTGCTTTTCTTCTTCCAGAATCCCATTGGCGACGGCTTCGACCGTCTTGCCGAATTCAGGGTAGGGCTGCTTCATCGCTTCAGCGACGGCAGGCACCAACTGGTAAAGGAACGGCTCTTGTTTGCCAAGCAAGAAGCCTTCCATGGCGGCGCGACGCAACAACAATCGAACGATGTAGTTTTCCTTTTCAGGACCAGGTCCACATCCTTCGTGCAGAGCAAACGAACAAGCGCGGACGTGATCCGCGATTCGCCGCACGGCACGACCTTCGGGAGCAGAGTATTCGTAATTCACGCCGACAATCTCGCCAGCCGCTTTGCACAGTGGCTTAAGAATATCGATTTCAAAGTTGCTGAGCACACCCTGCAACGTCGAGGCACAGCGTTCCAAGCCCATGCCGGTGTCGATGTTTTTCTTCGGCAGCGGTTGGAGATTGTTCGGAGGGCTACCGACGCGATTGAACTGAGTGAACACCAGGTTCCAGATCTCAACGGTCTTAGTCGCACCGGGCGGCAGGTAGTAGATCT
>DASYEA010000295.1:0-4730 GCA_036499265.1 Schlesneria sp.
GGACCAGCGGTCGCGCCATCATGAAATGCAGTCCGATGAAGCCAGCCGTGATACCTGCCACCAACATGAGCCAAGATTGTTTCTGCTGGTCTGCCAGTTGATTTTCGATTGATCGCATTTTTGCACTTTCTGATGTGTACATGATTACACCTTAGATCCGCGAATAGGGAGTTCTTCGTTGACGCGGGTCGTCCTGGACCTGAGTACTGCGTCCTGGGCATCGGTTCAGCCCAGGCAAGGGGGCTCGTTGCTGGAGAATCGATGCGTGTCCGGCGGGGAGTCGCTGCACTGAATTCCCCGGCAAAGTTTCCTCACGCGAATCAATATCGCCATTTTCACTCGGCAAGTTTTGCCGATTGGCGGCTCACGCCTGCATCGTCAGACTGTGGATGGAGATTCGCGCCGTGCGTAACGACTGCAGCGAATGCGAAGAGATTAAGACCTGAAGTTTCGCGAAATGTTACAGTTCACCAATTCCTCGCAATGAGATGTCGCGACACTTGAAAAACGCCTCAAAGAGTTCTCTTAATGACTTCAACGCTCATACAAATCCGGCAGGCAACGACCCACGACTGGGAAGTGATTGCCGACTTCAACACGCGTCTGGCTTCAGAAACAGAGGGAAAGCAGCTGGACTGTGAGACCATTCAAGCAGGAGTCCAGGTCTTCCTCGGCGACGAACATCGCGGGCGATATTTCGTCGCCGTTAACAACGGACGAGTGGTTGGTCAGATGGCGCACACTCGGGAATGGAGTGACTGGCGCAACGGCGAGATCTGGTGGTTACAAAGTGTCTACGTGCTCGCCGAATTTCGGCAGCAGGGAGTTTTCCGAGCTCTCTACCAGCATCTGGAAAGCCTGGCGATCTGTTCGCCTGATGTGATCGGAGTGAGATTGTATGTGGAAACCCACAACCGCAAGGCCCAAGATGCTTACGCCCGACTGGGGTTACGTGATGCGAACTACTGTGTGATGGAACGCATTTTTCGCAACGATGTCTGAATGTGACCTGGGACTGTCGCTGGCCATCCGTCACCGGATGACTACACTGGTATCCGTACCGCGTGAATCGTCCTCGGGGGACGATCACTTCGCGCGGCTGTCGGATTTCGCCAGGAGTTTCTGCCGATGAGAATGCTTGCCGCCTGCCTGTTCACCGGAGTCGCGATCGCTCTGACCGCCGGTTCCCTTCCTGCCGCTGAAAAGGGCTCCCCAGTGCTGGAACACAAAGTCAAAACGATCAAGGGCGAAGAAGTTGACCTGACTAAGTACCAGGGAAAAGTCCTACTAGTCGTGAACGTTGCCAGCAAGTGCGGAGCGACGCCACAGTATGAGCAATTGGAATCGCTGAACGATAAATACAAGGATAAAGGACTGGCAGTCCTCGGCTTCCCTTGCAATCAATTTGGTGGCCAAGAGCCTGGTACCGAAGACGACATCGTGAAGTTCTGCAAAGCGAAGTACGACGTGTCGTTTGACATGTTCGCCAAGATCGACGTGAACGGACCAGAAGCTTCGCCCGTCTATAAGACGCTGACTTCCAAAGAGAGCGATCCCAAGTTTGCGGGCGACATCAAGTGGAACTTTGAAAAGTTCCTGATCGGCCGCAAGGGCGAGATTGTTGCTCGATTCCCAACGGGAACGAAGCCAGATGCTCCAGAAGTGGTGAAGGCGATTGAAGCCGAACTGGCCAAGCCGGCGAAGTAGTCCGTACCACCAATGTCTGATGTGTGAAGAAAGCCCGGCTTGCTGAAGGCCGGGCTTTCGTTCTTTCGGGAGTTACTTGCTACGTGGCAGTTTTCTTCTTATTTGTCGTGTTCGTGCTGGCCGCCGGGTTTGCGAAATCAATGGCGATCTGGATCAATTGGGTTTGCTCGCTGCGAATCGCCAAGAAACTTGTGATCGCCGACAAGGGGCTGAATCTCTTGCTGATCGGCAGCTATCCGCTGGTCCTGATCTATGGGCTAGGGTGGCAGGGACCACAGTACCTGCGCGGCGGCCGCGCGACTTCGATCGATTCACTCTGGTGGGTTCCGATCGGCCTGGGTGTCTTTGGGTTCGTAGCGCTGGTGCACGCGGCCATACGATTTCACTGCTATCGACCGCCAGCGTGCGAGATCGAAGCAACAAGTCGGTTGATAGACCTGCGCAAGACGGACTCCTGGCGCGAACGATTCGTCGGTACTGGTGGAATGTCGCGTCGGCTGGCCGTGCTGCCTCTCAATCAGCAATTCGCGATCGAGGTCAGCACGAAGACTTATCGATTGCCACGCCTGCCCGCCGCATGGGACGGACTATCGATCGTGCATCTCAGCGATCTGCACTTCTACTGCGGCGTGGCGAAAGATTACTTCAAGCAGGTCTGCGAGCAAGCAGCCCTATTGCATCCGGATATCTACATCTTCAGCGGGGACCTGATCGACGATCCACGTCGGTTGGACTGGCTGCCAGAGACGCTAGGTCAACTGCGTGCTCCGCTTGGTCAATACTACGTGCTGGGGAACCACGACTGGTATCTGAATCCAGCGGCGACACGAAGCGCAATGGCCAGTCTTGGGTGGGTGGATCTGATCCCCGAATTCAAGTTGATCAACTCCAGTACGGAACCGTCAGCCGCCCCACTACTTTTCTGCGGAGACGAAACTCCATGGATGGGGACTCACGCGGATCTCGCGAACGCTCCCCCGGGTGCCTTTCGCGTGCTCGTCAGCCACACGCCGGACAACATTGAGTGGGCGAGGAAGAATCAGATCGACCTGATGCTCTCGGGGCATACTCACGGTGGCCAAGTACGCCTGCCCCTGCTCGGGCCAGTGTATTCGCCGAGTCGTTATGGATGCCGATACGCATCTGGCGTGTTCTGGCGCGATCCGACGCTGTTATGCGTCTCACGCGGAATCAGTGGTAAGGAGCCGCTTCGCTATAACTGTCCGCCCGAAGTGACGAAGCTGATTCTGCGATCCGCTGAAGCGAAGACAGCGTGATCCGAATCGGAGAACCTGGGGCTCGACGACTCAACCTATGCCATCCGCCACCTGTGATGTCGAGGTTGCGTCTGGGGTCAGCCTAAAAGAGAGCAGGTCGACCCGATCGGTATCAGGTCAACCTGCCGTCGAGAATTCGCGCTACGCAGCGTTCGATTCTGGTCGACCTTCTGTCGACCCGAAGTCTTTGAGCAACGTTTCGCTGAACGTCAGCGAAGGGACGAGGCAAGGGTGCTTATATTGTTCCAAGCTCGCTCCGAAGCGAGATTGCCGCTGTCGAATGAATCGGTCCCAAGTCCCGTTGGGCAAAGCTAGACACTCAATCGGCCCCAAGCGACCCGATTGACGCTTTTCCCGATACTCGACATTCAGTTCCTGCAATTCCGTATCGACGTTCAAGGCCAATCGTTGGCGCAGTTCAGGGATCGCCACGTCATTGCGTTCAACGTGCAACCGGTACTTCGGGGGATCTTCCCAGATCGGTGACAGCGTGAAGTGCTGCAGATCCAGCTTCAGGCGATCCAAACCGCCACGAACGGCCGACACGACTTGCGATTCTGCCAACTTTTCACCGGTGACACTGGCAATGTGAGCTCCCTTGTGGAGGAACTCAAGCAACGGGGTTGTTCCGCGGAATCCCGTACAACGCACGACATCGCGGATGTCATATCGATAGAGTCCGGAGACTGTGGTCAGCAGGATGAAGTAGTTGCGACCCTCCTCCAGTTCATGAGCTTCCAGCACAGTTGGATTCGTCGATTCGTGCTCGTCTTCAGGGATGAACTCGAAGAAGTGTGAGCCCACGTCCAAGACGCCGGCCGCCGTGCGATCCGCGAGCGGAATCGTCATGCGACCCTCGCTAGCCGAAAGCCCGTGGTCGCGGATCGTGACGTCACCGAAGTATTTGCGCATTGGCTGCAAGTACCCACCGACGCTGCCACCTGTCCAGACAGCGACCATGGTTAGTTTCGGCCATACATCGCGAGGCATGATCGTTCCGGTTCGCGCGGCGATTAGTTCCAGTTCTCGCGCTCGCTGGCGATCTGGATGCCTGGTGCGACCGCGAAGCTGTGCACGGATGGCGTCGTCGACGTTGAAATTCGTGGACAGGGTCCCGTCGGCGATATCCCGAATCAGTTCTTCCTGGTGTTGGTGAGCCGCCTTCGAAAGCTGAATCAGCGTGCTGGGATTCGCGGTCATAATCAGACCGACATGAGCATTGCCGTAGGCGCATCGCAGCGCTGTATATCCCTTGGCGGTAGAATCCGAAATCATCCCGACAGCATTCGGGACGGCATACATGGTCTGCACCACCCGGCTTTGCATTGCGCCGACCAGGCCACTGATGTTGCCGCAGGGTGTTCCGCAGGGCGTGCGATACTGATCGTGGTTGCTGCCGAGTTGGACGATGTCGGACATATGGATGGAGGGGTGACTATCCATCGCGTTAATGCCCCACGTTTGCCATCCTCGGCGGTAATCGCTCAAGAACTGCGATGTGATGGGGATGTATTTGGCCTGCGATGTCGTGCCGCTGCTTAGGGCGAACATCAACAGCTTGTGTTTGGGACCCAGCAGGCTTTGGAAGTTCCCCTGCTTCATCTGCTCGATCTCATCGCGAACCGTTTCAAAGTCCGAGATCGGCAAAGCGCGTCGGAATTGCTCCACCGTCAAACTTCCCGTCAGGCCTCGACGGCGCGAGTAGAAACTCTCGGCGTTCAGTTCCATGATGCGAGCCAGGGTTTG
>DASYEA010000296.1:0-6052 GCA_036499265.1 Schlesneria sp.
AACTTCTCGAGCCAGAACTGAGCGGATGGAATGTTGGAGCGCGACAGGGAAGTGTGACCCGCTCTAGATTTCCCAATACTGTCCAGGTCGATAGGTCGCGAAACACCAGACGAAGCCTTCTGGATCTTTCGCCATATAGCCGCGAGAACCGTAGTCTTCGTCTTTCAGCTCTCGCAGGATGATTGCCCCTTCCGCTTTCGCCTGAGCGTAGTGGGCATCGGGGTCATCGATGCGGATCGACAACACCTGATTGACGTACAGTGGATTGCGCGGGCAATCGAAGCCCAGTTCCAGGTTGGGCGACGCCACCATGATCACGGCCGCCCCACAAGTCAGTTCGGAATGTTCGATTCGATCGTCGGGGCCACGCATCACAAATCGCTGAGCGAATCCGAAAGCGCGGCAAAGCCACTCGATCATCTCCCCGGCATTCTCGTAGAACAGACTGGGATAGACATCGCCCACTGGGGGTGAAGGATTCATAAGTCACCTGAAATGCGACGGGGAAGTGGTTCGGCCACCACCATCATGTTCGGACAAGTGCAACGAAATCAACCACTCGAAGAGAACCGGCACACTTGTTGCCAACTCTTTCTAGTGACAGGATGTGCGACGAATTCTCATTACTTCCCTCTGAAAGCGTTTCCATGATGCTGCAGGCGCTGGTGCTGCCCGAAATACGCGAACTGATTTCGACGGGCGACAGTGCCACTTTGCACGAAGTCCTGGATCATTGGCTACCCGCTGACATTGCCACGTTGATGACCAGGCTGTCCGATGAAGAGGATGTCGCGGTCTTCAAGCTGCTCCGAGGCCCCCAGCGAGTCCGCATCTTCGAGTATCTGGATCGTGGTGCGCAGCAACGCCTGTTGGTGTCACTTCCCGAAGACGAAGCAGGGTCGTTGCTCACCGACATGGCTGACGACGACCGGACATCTCTTTTAGGATCACTATCCGATGAAGATCGCACCCGCTGGCTGGATCGACTCAGCGTCGAACAGCGAGCTCTGGCCGAATCGTTATTGAAATACCCGCCCGATTCAGTGGGTCGCCTGATGACACCACACTTTGTCTGCGTGCGTCCGCACTGGACTGTACAACATGTTCTCGACCACATTCGACTGCATGGTCGCGACAGCGAAACGTTGAACGTGGTCTATGTGGTGGATGACAATCATCGCTTGATCGACGACCTACGAATTCGACAACTGCTGGTTGTGGACCCTTCAAAGCGTATCAAGGAACTGATGGACGACAACTTCGTCGCCTTGCATGCCGATGACGAAAAACGTTCCGCGGTCGAGGTCTTCCGGCGTTACGACCGCACCGCCATGCCAGTCGTCGATGGCGACAACCATCTGCTGGGGATCGTCACGATCGATGACGTGATTGATATCGCCGAAAGATCCGCCACCGAAGATATGCATCGCTTAGGGGGCTTGGAAGCTCTGGAAGATTCGTACGCCAATACGCCGATTCTTACTCTGGTCCGCAAGCGTGCGGTCTGGTTGGTCGTGTTGTTTCTGGGTGAAATGTTGACGGCGACCGCGATGGGTTACTTCGAACATGAACTGGCGACGGCCGTCGTGCTGGCGCTGTTCGTTCCTTTGATCATCTCGAGCGGCGGAAATTCCGGTTCGCAGGCAGCCACCCTGATCGTGCGTGCGCTGGCACTCGAGGAAATCAAACTTCGCGATTGGCGTCGTGTCCTCGTACGCGAACTTTCATCGGGCGCAATACTCGGAGTGGTGCTCGGTGCAATCGGTTTCTTTCGAATCGCTCTCTGGAGCACTTTTTCTACAATCTACGGCCCGCATTGGATGCTGGTGGGTTTCACCGTCAGTTTGTCGTTGGTTGGTATCGTTTTGTGGGGATGCGTTTCGGGCTCGATGCTGCCATTTGTCTTGAAGCGATTTGGATTAGATCCCGCGACCTCGTCAGCACCGTTCGTCGCGACGCTGGTCGACGTGACGGGCCTGGTCATCTACTTCTCGGTAGCAATGGTGGTTCTGAGAGGAACTTTGCTGTAACAGGACCTTGGCCCACCGACTTTCGACTATTCGAATCATTGCATCATGCCTGAAACTGTTTCTGATTCATCAACGTCTGGTGAAAAGACCCCGCCCCGCCCCAGACGAGTATGGACGCTGTGCGCCTGGACCGTGATGCTCGCGCTGACCATGTTTGCATTCGTTGTACACTGGACTGTGCGAGACTGTAGCGATGACCTATCCATGTTCTACTACGCCACGCCAAACGTAGTGATCGGCGTTGGGGCACTTTTCAGTGGGTGGATCGGCCTGCGATTTCGGTCGCCAAGAGGAACATTGGTCTTCTTCCTGACATGGCTCATGATCTTCTTGTCGATCATCTGCTTCAGTGAATGGGCTCTGGTCGAATTTCGTTGGAACTCGAAAGACGCCGATGCAGACTCGATCAAAATTGTCTTCTGGAATGTCGGCCGCGGCCACATCGCGAGCTGGGAGCGAATCGCTAAACAGGTTTGCGATTTTGATGCTGATGTCATTGCGCTGACGGAGGCGACTGCGGACGAAGTCCAAACTCGCGAATACTGGGAAGCTTATCTGCCCGAGTACGCCGTCTATCCGTTGCAGGAGGGCCTGATTCTGATGACAAAAGGAAAGGCCGTCGAACTTCTTGCCGACACGACTGGCGGACTTTGTGATTTTCGTCATCTCAACGTCGCGGTCGGTCGCGATAACTTCGACATCATCCTGGCCGATGTCCCTGCCAGCATTCTGTTGCCGCGAAGAAAACCGATCACCGCCCTCTACAGCCGCATCAAGACGCAAGCAGTCCCCACGATGATGATCGGAGACTTGAATACCCCTCCGTCGTCCGTGTGGTTTGACGAATGGCGTCAGAACTGGACTCGAGCCTGGGACGCGGCGGGGAGTGGCTATCAACCCACATGGCCGCAGCCCCTGCCGGTACTCGCCCTGGATCACATCTGGGGCAACAAGGGCATTACTTTCCAGCGATGTAGATGCGGCTGGTCAAGCTGTTCGGATCATCGTCCGGTCATTACGCACATCATGGTGAACAGCGCCAGGGGCGCGGAGCGAAATAGCAATACTGAAAACGCGAACACTCAATAGTGACTTGTTGCGATCAAACATGCCGACCCGACAGGGTCAATCGACCACGCGACGACGTTGTTCGTCGGCTGTCCGCTCCAGCCGAGTACAGGATCCACAACGCGAAACCCGAGATGGCGACGCCACCAAGATCTTTGGAGATCAGTCCAATAACAAGAACACTACAGGTGGCGATCATCAACCGAATAACAGTAGCCATGGCAAGCTTTCTTGGCTTGAGTTTGTGAGTTGGCACTTAGAAGGTCGCTAACAACTCACAAAGACCGTCGCCATTGTTTGCTGATTGCCGTCGTGCTTCCTGCGATTTCAGGAAAAGCACAGAAACCTTTAAGGTTAAGTTCAGTGAGAACTTCCATCCGTTTGTCGACCAACTCATCTTGAGATCAGGTCGAACGGGATGTTGCAGGTTATCGACGCATTTGAGTCGAACACTTGAACTGCGGGCAGTTCATACCGTGCGAAGCGATTCTACTCCATATCACTTGCGGCAGTAATGGCGGAAATCTTTCGAAGTCGCCACATCAAATGTGGCCGCTGAATTACTTGAGACTCCGCATCTCTAAAGCCATCCATTTGTTACGAGAGACGCGCCGAAGTTATCGTTCCGCTCTGATGAGTGTCGCTTCGTTCAACTCGATCGCGCCATCGTGATTCAAATCGAGCTTCTCAAATAGGTCCAGGTCACCCAGGAATTCGCGACGTGAAATCTCACCGTCGCTGTTGCGATCCATCTTTCGGAACCAGACTGGTCCCGCAGTGCGAGTCGCCAGACCACCTTGCGTGTTCATCGCGACCTGCGGCTGAAAATTGAGGTTTGGTAACGATCCGATCGCGGCGATTATCTGGAACTGCAGCGGGATCTCCGCCTCTGAAAGCATTCCATCGCCATCCGCGTCCCACAGGGCCAGCTTGTCAGCCACGCTGCGCACTTCGCGATGCGCCAGGCGTCCATCGCGATCTGAATCTAAGATGTCAAACAGCGTACGCCCCTGTTCAACAATGGAAAGCTCAACGCGGTTCTGTGCAAGATCCAAGCGAGGCTGCAGGTAACCAACGATCTCTTCCAGATAAAGTTTGCCGTTCTTATCTGCATCCAGATCGGCAAAGGTCGCACCGAAGAGAGCGTTGTCCGGCGCTTCCGATTTCTCGAGGTAGCCATTCGCATCGGCGTCGACAGCCATAAACAGAGGCTTGATCGAAAGCTCTGGATCCGTTTTTGGGGATGGAGGTATCGCTGAGATGCTGACTTGAGCCGTCCCGAATTGCAGATGAGCACCTCCGTCCGCTGTCGTACGAATCTTATTGGCCGATGCTCCAACGCCCTCAACTTTGCCAGTTGTCAGATTCAGTAACAATTCGACAGACGTTTCGAGTTCCGAAACCAATGGCCGGAGTTCGGTAAAGTCGAGTTGTCCATCTCCGTCAACGTCGTACTTCACAAATTCGGCGTCGGCCATACCCAGTTCGAGCGGGCTGAGTTTTTGATTCTTCGCCGACTGCGAGGGAACACCCGACTTCGCCGCGTCGGTACTGTCGTACTTGTCGACGATCCGTCGAATCAGCTTCGGCAAGGATTCGCCGCTGGCGAGACTGACAAAGGGATTATTGGCTGGTGGCGGATTGTTCATTCCCGGTCGAGCAACAGGCCTCGGCTGCGCTGCCAGAGGTTGAAGTTCGGCGACGCTGATCGTCTCATCGTTATCGCGATCCAGCTTACGAAGCACCTCCAGCGCGTTCGCCAATTCTTCGACAGACAGCTTCTTGTCTTCATTGGCGTCTAGCTTCTGGAATAACGGAGCTTCGCCGGCCTGGTTCGCCATCCCATTCGCATTGGGATCAACATTCGCGGTCCGAGACTGGAATTTCACAACGAACGGAAAAACCCCAATTCGTTTGAAGTAGCTCAGCAATTCACTGCGCGTGACCTTTCCATCCTTGGGACTGATATCGGGCGAAGTGTCAGCGACATTGCCGTCAGCGGCAGCCAGTTGCATCTGTCGCGCTTCGCGAGCCGTCAGGATCTTTCCCTGCGCTTCATCCGTTGTCACGACACCATCGTTGTTCTTATCGAGGCTCAGCAGCAGTGCCTCCACTGATTTTTCGAACCGTGCTTGCGGACCTTCTCCCTCAATCAGGACCGACATCTGCAACACGACGATGCCCGAGTCGGCAAGGTACATCACCTTATACGATTCCGTGACGGGTTGCCCTGCGAACGAGGTGCTGGCAGCGATCAGCAGCAGCGGAAGTAAGCCGACTTTCATAGAGGTCGATCCATTTCGTTCTTGCCGCGGGCACTCGGTCACAGGATCTCAGTGATCGGTTTCGCCATGGGATCAGCCAGGCGAATGGGACGACCTACATTGGAAAGATTCTGCTTCATGGGATCCACGCCAACAGCATGGCACAACGTCGCGAAGAGATCCGAAACGGAGACGGGGCGATCATCAACTTTCATCCCGTCCGCGCTCGTCTTACCAATAACTTGACCACCTTTGATGCCGCCTCCGCACAAGACCGTGGTCCAAGCTGCCGGAAAATGATCGCGGCCCACCTGCGGATTGATTTTGGGAGTACGACCGAACTCGCCCATCCAGACAATGAGCGTTGAGTCGAGTAACCCACGGTCCTTCAAATCGTTCATCAACGTCGCCCACGCCGGATCAAGGACTCCCAGCAGACCTTTGACCGCCATAAAGTTTTGCTGGTGCGTATCCCAGGCAAACGTCTGATTGTTCGAGACGCCATTCAGCGAGACTTCCACAAACGGAACACCCCGCTCGACCAGTCGCCTGGCCAGCAGACAGGCCTGACCAAACTGATTGCGGCCATAGGCATCACGAAGTTTGTCAGGTTCGCTGTCGAGGTGAAACGCCTTGACGGACTCGGACCGCATCATCCGTACTGCCGCCAAGTACGCTTCGCGGTGGCTA